>DATGRU010000093.1:0-12301 GCA_035303295.1 Paenalcaligenes sp. | reverse complement strand
CGTGGGGTAATTTTGCAGCACAAGAAGCCACTCAACTGACTCGTTTTAATCCACCTGTTTCGTTGATTTCCATGATGTTTGGGCCGATGCATGCAACAGCCTATCGCCAATCGGCGTCGGCTCGAATACTGCGTAGCGAAGGGCATTTGGAAGCGCCATTACGTGATGCATTAATGGTGCACCAACGCTATAGCAATCAGACGTTCTTGGCACTCCAACAAGCCATACACGGCCATTATAAAAGTTTGGCTGAACAAACTGCACGGGTTGTGCTTGAGCAAAATATGCGCAGTATGACCGACGCTGATGGGTGGACTATGCAGCTGGATTTTGATGTTAATAGGCCGTTTCGTACTTTGCCCATCAATAGTTTTGTAGCGGATTGGTTGCATGGGATCAGTAAACAGTACGAGTTTCTGCAGCCTCGGAATTACACGGCCTCAAACTTGTGGTCGGTCGATAAACGCTGTCCACATCTACGGCATCAGTTGCGCCGTCGAGGACGCACTACCTTGGATAAAGATGGGCGGTGGGCCAGTGCTGATACGCAGTCTTTTCATGCTTTGCGTTCGAATCGCTGGATACTGTGTTATTACCGCGAATACGAGATGGGCTGGGCATGGATACCGACAGCTAGCTCGCAAATTATCGATGCGCCTACAGTCGATAGCCCTCCCGAGAACTTTTCAGACCAAGCGTTTTGGCGCTGGGTAGAGGCGGTGGGTAAATGGGATATTCATACCGGTGTCTCCAACCCGATGGCTTCTTCGCGTGCGCGAGCTCAAGGTAAGCGTTTGCCCGGCTCACGATTGGTACCTGTGGGCGTGTTGGACGAGTCTGTGCGCGCTTTGGGTTTGCGCCTTAGGGTCAGCCTTGAGGCCGAGCAGCCCACCATCTTTACTGAGTCGTTTGCGCAGGCTTACTTTGCTCATCCTGATTTTGCGAATGAGCGTGCCCATTTATTTAACCCTCATTGGCAGGCTCGATTGGTCGCGCCTGAAGCGGTGCAATGGCCATGAACGATAAGTTATTCCAATCAGGGCAGGCGTTTGTTGAGTTATTGCTTGTAATGCCGGTCATGCTGTTATTGATGGCTGCCGCCCATTGGCTGTTTACGCTACAGCATACGCAGTCGGTCATACAAGTTAGGGCCACGGATGATGCGTGGCGCTTAACGCGGTTGGCGATGACTGGCGAACAACCTTCCACTTTGAGTCGGCGATTAGTTCACCTGACGCCCAATGAAGGAGTACAGACTACAAGTCTTGCTTTGGGGTTGAGCGATCCAACCAATGCGATTGCAGCGGGTTTATCGACTGAGTTGGATACCTTCGGACAGGGCCTCGCTTATCGGTTGCAGCATCGTCAAAAGCTGGCTCATCAGGCCTTTAGTGCAGTGGAACTGATTCAAGATCATGTCACCTTAGTCGGGGCAGCGCATGCGGTAACGCCGCAGCGGGTGCAGCAACGCATCGCTCAAAGTGATGTGCTGTGGGGAGAGGCCTATCGGCGCAGCCGACGAGTAGGTGAAACCATTGCTCGTTACAGTGCGCCGGTAGACGCTGCATGGAGAAGACCGGCTCCGAACTTTGATTGGCTCGGCCGTTGGCAAAGCAGTGTGCCAACACGTTATCAGCAGGGGCGCTCACGATGATAGAACATCTACTACGCATGCTGCACTATGGCGTATTTGGGGGTGTGTTGTGGTGCAGCAGTGCGCCAGTTGTTGCACAACATTTAGCCCAACAGAACCTGTATGAGCAGCACAGTGCAACGCAGGCGGTAGCGACTATTGTGCAGCAGCTAACGCAGCAGATGGCTGTTCAGGTTACGCACACAGCGTTGCGCTTACAGGGCGAGCGCTTGAGTGCTCAAAGCGGGGTATTAAGTACCGAGAAGCCAGCGTTGGTACTACAGCAACTACACCAATCCTTACCGACGCTTCAACGGCTTGAGACGGCGCCGCAGCAGATGGTTTTAAGTGGGTTTTTGGGCTCCAACCACTGTCTTGTACAGCTAAGTGCTTTAGGTGGTGCCGAGCATCAATTGCTGCTTAGCTGTGCAGCGCTAAGCAATCGCAAACCAAGTCCATTGGTTGCTCATTCTGCGTTGCGTATGGAATGGAGCTGGGATGAACGAATGGGAACGCAGGTTGTGCGCCATCAGATTGTGTCGCTACCACCGTCCCATCGTGATCAGACGATTGATCTATTACGGCGGAGCCTGCAACAAGAGGGATGGCGGATAACGTCTACCGCGTATGGTTTAACGGCAGAAAAAGCGGGACGCTATCTTATGGCATTGCGCTTAAACCAAGCACCGTGGGCTAACGCAGCCTATTTACTTGAACGCAGACCCTAGAGCCTAGACAGCCGAAGCGCAATAAAGAGTGGTGAACGATGACTTTTGTGATGAGACAGTTATTGAGTAAGCAAAGCGCCTTAGTTTTGATTTCGCTGTTATGCGCTGTAATGGCGGCGTGGACGGGAAGTCGTTACTTGAAACATAAAGCCGATGAGCTTGAGGCGCAGGTTAGCGGCGGGCTGGTGCAGCGGGTGGTGGCCTTATATGACTTGCCCGTGGGCACGATGATTGATGCCAGTCATTTAGCCTTACGAGAGTTTCCAGTCGACAGTGTAAGCAGCGATAGCCTACACCCTGATGCTTATGAGCGTCTAGAAGGGCGGTTATTGAATTACGCCTTAAAGGCCGGCGATTTGATCTTACCTGCACATGTGATTGCGTTGCCTGCCGATACGTTTTCTGCTGGTTTAGTTGCGGGAAGACGGGCTATTACGATTCCTGCTGATGTGTTGAGCTCAGTGGCAGGCTTGGTGCGAGCAGGGGATGCCATTGATATTTACGTGTCCTTCGATTATCAGCGCCGTCGTGTCACCGCACCGTTATTACAACGAGTCAAGGTGTTGGCGGTGGACCAAGCGGTAGACCCTTATGACAGCGATGAATATGCACGAGTGGGAACATTAACGTTGGAGGTGAGCCCAGAAGATGGGGTAGCCCTACTTGCCGCTCGTCAGGCTGGCACGATCACGGCCATGTTGCGCCACCCAGACGACCAACGATTATCGGATGCAGCGGTACGGGGGGACTTGGCGGCCTTGTTAGGTATAGCTCAGGCTCCAGTGACGCGTACACCCGCCACAGCGCCCATCATTTATGGCAGCCAACAAAGTCGTCGGGTTCCGGTGCTCAACCCGACCGAGGTCACGCCACGTTATCCGCGAGCCTTATTTACCTTACCTAAGGAAGCGTACGGCTTGACTAGCCAGCAAGAGAATGAGCCGATTTCTTTGCCTTTTATGGCAACCGAGCAAGCAGAGATTGATGATGGGATGACACCTTGAACTCATCCCCTCGATATGGATAAAGCAGTTTAGATGTGTGGAGTAACACGATGTTTTTAAGAAGAATGGCGAAGGGCTATGTATTGATTGGGGTTAGCACTTTTCTGTTGCTGTTTTCCTATCCGGTACAGGCTAGGCAGGCGCATACGTGGCGAATGCAGGTAGGGGATATGCGGGTGCTTAAGGTGCCCAATATTGCTCGGGTGGCTGTGGGCGATGGGCATGTGTTGAATGCAGTCACAACAGAAGAGAAGGAAGTGCTTATTTTTGCACGCAATGACGGGAGTAGTGCGTTACATGTGTGGAAGAACGACGGTTCTCGCGCTGAATACATGGTGCATGTAGCGCCGGATGGGGTAAATCAGGCGAAGGCTGAGTTGCGACAGTTGCTATCGGCTATGCCGGGCATCGAGCTTAAAGATATTGGCGATAAGATTGTCGTCCAAGGCAGTCATTTGCGTGACAGCCAGCGAGAACAACTACAAACGTTAAGCCAGCGCTATCCTCAATTGGTGGATTTAAGTGATACCCAAGGGTGGGACGACATGGTGCTTTTGGATGTTCAGGTGATCGAGGTGCCACGTAATGCAATGCGTGATTTAGGCGTACGTTGGGGGCAGGTTGCGCAGGGAGGCTTGTATGCAGGAGTTGCAGCCGAACGGGCATCAACGCGATTTGACAGTATTCCGGGGGATCGACCCTTTGATGTCGAGGCCGGATCCCGTGCACTAAGTGGTTATTTTGGTCTTAATGCACTGTTATCGGCACGTGTGCAGGCATTGACTGAGATTGGTGTGGCAACGGTTTTAGCGCAGCCCCAGTTGCTGGCACGAAGTGGCACAACAGCAGAGTTTTTAGCTGGGGGTGAGGTTCCCTATACCACTACTGACACAAATGGCAGCACGAGTACCCAGTTTAAGTCGTACGGGGTGTCGCTACGTATTACGCCATTGATTCAGCGTTCAGGGGCGATACGCTCGCAAATTGAAGTAGAGGTTAGTTCCATTGATCCGAGTTTATCGGTACCCAGTGGGCCTTCGCTTTCAACGCGTCGAGCGGCTACCGAATTTAACGTGCAGTCGGGTCAAACCTTGGTGTTGGCTGGCTTTATTTCGCGCGAGGTGTCTCGTAACGTAGACCGAATTCCGGGTTTAGGGCAGTTGCCCATATTAGGAAAGCTGTTTAGTTCTGAGCGTTTTCGGCGTAACGAAACCGAGTTGGCCATTTTCGTAACCCCCAAAGTGGTTGATGCGAATCATCCCGACATGCAGGAACGTGTGCACCGCGCACAGGCTGTACTCACTCAACAGTTTTCAGAGCCCAATGTACTCAATACGCCCATCAGAGAGCGTGTCATTTCTTCCCATGCCGACCCCCTGTTAAGCATGGAACGCCCTGTGGGGGCAATGCCAGTGGCTTCACTAAACGACTTTTTAGCTTTGCCCAAGGGGTGGGAACAGGGCGTCGCGAAATCACCGCAAACGACTTTTCAAGCGCAACCATAAGGGGGAAGGTATGTTGCGTCTAGAGTTGGAATATCAGAGTGGCGAGTTGTCGTCTGTAGCGCTTGAGGTGCCATGCGTTATAGGCAGACAAGCACCAGCGGATTTGCTGTTGAAGGGTTGGCGAGTGGCGAAATCACATGCGGAAATTGTGCAGATTGGGGGCAATTATTTTATTAAGGATTTAGGAAGCTTAACGGGAACAGTAGTGAATGATAGCCGCATTACGGAATATGGCCCGCTGCAGGGTGGGGATCGCATTGTTATTGGACCCTGTCAGCTTACTATTGCTCGTATAGGCGAGGCAGTTGAGAGGGCCGCGTCGTTTCAAGAGGTTGACTCAGAGGTAAGTTTACGTAGCGCGCAGCAAAATGGTGTTGTAGCGCAGGAGGCTAAATTGGGGGTTGGTGATTGCGGTGATCCCTATGCAGAGCTAGTCGGCCCCTTGCATCAGAAGCTCTTGGCCGCGCTGGATTTAAGGAGAAAGACGTATCGCTCCGAAGCGATGGACAGTTTGCGAGAACAGGCTGTTAGTTCGTTGCGTGATATTGTGCGTGCCGATGCTTGCCTGTTGGATAGTCGTTTGTGTGAAGAGACGCTTTTAGCCCGCGTAGTGGACGAGGCCTTGGGTTTGGGGCCGTTAGAGCTGCTATTACGTGATGACAGTGTTAGTGAGGTAATGGTGAACTCGCCCTCCGAGGTGTTTGTTGAGCGACATGGGAAGTGTGAGCAAAGTGCTTTGCAGTTCAGCAGTGAAGCGGCTTTACTGGCGGTTATTGACCGTATTGTTTCCCCCATAGGTAGGCGTATTGATGATAGCTCGCCCATGGTCGATGCGCGCTTGCCTGATGGTTCTCGCGTGAACGCGGTGCTTCCGCCTATTGCGCTTAAAGGGCCTACGCTAACGGTCAGGAAATTTCCGCTACGTCGCCTCTCACATCAGGACCTGCTTGCGCATAACGCACTGAGTCCGGCCATGTTGTCTTTTTTGCAAGCCTGCGTGGTACATAAGAAAAATATGCTTGTATCAGGAGGCACCGGCTCCGGAAAAACCACGCTATTGAATGTGTTAGCTACCTTTGTCGCGCCTGCCGAGCGCATTATTACCATCGAGGACGCGGCTGAGCTTAAATTGGAGCAGCCGAATCTAGTCAAGCTTGAGGCACGACCAGCCAATACTGAAGGTAAGGGGGTGATCAGTATTCGTGATCTAGTCCGTAATGCATTACGCATGCGGCCTGATCGGATCGTAGTGGGTGAGTGCCGGGGTGGAGAGGCGTTTGATATGCTGGCTGCGATGAATACCGGGCATGAGGGTTCCATGACAACGTTGCATGCTAACTCGCCCCGTGAGGCCTTGAATCGACTCGAAACTTTAGTGATGTTAGCAGGCATGGATTTGCCGTTATCTGTTGTCCGCGACCACATCGCTACCAGTGTGGACATTATTGTGCAGCAAACTCGCTTAGCAAATGGTCAACGCATTATCAGTTCCATTACTGAGATTTGCGGTCAAGAAGGTGGGCGAATTCTATTGCAAGAGCTTTTTCAGGCTCAGATTATGGATGGAGGGCATCGGGTGCAGTTCAAAAGCAATGGCCTTTTTCCGCAAAGCTTTGCCAACCAGCCAGAAGCTGTCTGTGCGGATTGGTTTCAGGCCGAGGCAGTGCTTTCCTAGGCGTAATACGGATACATGAAGCATATAAAAACAACAACAGCGTAGAGCGCCTACTGTGCTACGTCAGAATTTGAGGAAAATAAGTTGTTAATTCTATTTGTGCTATCGCTACTTGCGGCGGTAAGTTTCGCTGTCTATGTGTTGACGCCTTTGATTTTGACCACATGGACGAAACGTAAACAGGCGCTAGACTTACAGTCTCAAGAGGCCTTTGAAACGATTTACCTATTCTTTGATTTGGCCTCATTGCGCAGCGCGTTTAGCATTGCTTTAGGTCTAAGTTATGTGCTGGTGGTGCTACTGACGGGCAGCATGGTGACGGCGGTCATGGCACCACTATTATTGATGTTGACGTGGCCCGTGCTATTGCGTTTGTTTCAGCGACGACGTCAACAAGCAATTTGTAAGCAACTTCCTGATTTTATTCAGGCTTTAGCGCTCAGCTCGCAAGCTGGGTTGGGGTTGCAAGCTGCTTTTACGCAGCTGGTATCGCGTACACCTCGGCCCCTACGCCAAGAGCTAGAGCTCTGCCTCAAAGAGCAGCAGCTCGGCTTGAGCTTGCAACAAAGCCTACTGCATTTCCATGAACGCGTTCCACACGAAGGAACGCAACTGTTAGCGGCTAGCTTAGCGATGGTGCATCGCAGTGGCGGGCGTATCAGTGACGTTTTAGAACGTTTGGCGCTTAACTTGCGAGCACAATTGCATTTGGAAGCGAAGGTGAGGGCGTTGACTGCACAAGCCTCGTTACAGGCGTGGGTTATGGCCGCAGTGCCACTATTGCTGGCTGTTGCTTTAACCGCCATTCAACCCGATTTGATGCGACCGCTTTGGACCGAGCCCAGTGGATGGGGCGTGGTCGCTATCATCATCGTGATGGAGGTCATGGGGTTACGGCTTCTGATGAATATTGCTCGTATTACCATTTAGCCATGCTTAGTATCTGGTTCTATTTAACAAGCCTATGCGTGGGCACTGCGATGAGTATCGCCTGCTTTGTGTGTGTACCAGTGGTGTTGAAACGTGCAAGGCAGGCCAGAAATATGCTTAAGAGGGTCGATAGTGCTCGTTTTTATGCATTCGAGCGTCGGGTTGGGCAGCAATTGTGGCGGGGAATGCCGTGGGCATTGCGACACCATTTGCGCCGCTTAGTTGGAGGCGAACAAGACGGAGAGACCTATGTGCCAACAGTGCATCAATTGTTAGGACGTCAGGCGCTGTTAGTAATCGCCATGGCCACTTTGCTTCCGTTTTCGATCAAACTTGGTGCGCTTACCATGGGTGGGGCTGTGATTCTGCCTTACTGGCGATACAGAAAAAAACAAAAGGCAGTACAAAAGCAGCTACGTCACCAGCTTCCCTTTTTTATGGATGTGTTTGCCTTATCTGTCGAGGCTGGGGCCGGGATCGTATTAGCGTTGCAGAACACTGCCGAAGTGCTGCCGAGTGGCCCGCTTAAACAGGCGGTGGAACAAGCTGTGTTTGATATGGCTTCGGGCTTAGATCGAGAGTTAAGCTTTAGAAAAATGGCGAATGAAAGTGGAGTAGCGGAGCTTGAGGTTTTTGTGAATAACATAGAAAACGCGATGCAAATGGGCTTAAGCTTAGGTCCGGTTTTACGGGCACAATCGGATCAGTATCAAGCAGAGCGTTTCTTACGCTCAGAAAAAGCGGCGCTGGAGGCTCCTGTGAAAATGCTTTTTCCTATTGTGTGCTGTATTTTGCCTTGCACTTTTTTGGTGATTGCGTTTCCGATTGTGCATCGCTTATTGCTGGCGTTTTGACGGTAGCCTAGTTAAGGCTTGGGGGAAGATGTGAAGGAGGTGCTGCCTTGGTAGTATGGAAAGCGCAAAGTTTCGGTGCTCGGTTACTGGGGTTGCACTGGGTTCCAAAACAACACCGGCAACAAACGGTGTTGTGGTTCCCTCGGTGCCGTGCGGTACACACCTTTGCTCTGAGCAGTGCACATACTTTAGTGTATTTGGACGCCCAGCATCGTGTTTTGGCAGCAGGTGTGCGAATGAGAGCCAACCGATTTTATTGCTTGTTTAAAGCTCAACACGTGTTAGAGATGCCCGCTACGTATGCGACTTACAGCATGGAGGCATTGCAAGAGGTAGTGGATGTGTTGTTGGCAAAGGCTAAAAATATATAGGGCTGGTTTAATGCACTTAAACCAGCCCTAACTAAACGTAATTTTAGTGACCTTAATGCTTCTGATTAATGATTGTAATCTTCAGGATCATCCTCAACATCGTCAGTGTGATGTTGTCTAGCCATAGCGCTTGGACCAAATACCGTTAAATAAATAGGGTAAAAGCTGCAGTACAGTACAGCCATGATGGCTAGCGTGATCGGTGTAGATAATAGCTGTATCGAGGTGGGGCTTAAACCCATCGCGAACAATAAATGACCGAACTTATACGATAAAAAATAGATTCCGGCCCAGCATAGACCGTAAGTAACAAAGGGCAATTTATTACGCCAGCAGGCAACCATTGAATAAAACAAAGCTTGCTTAATTGGGATGCGGTGCCAGCCAACTAACGCGGGTGCGTGCCAGAAAATGGCGGAGATCAGTATGTATATGGCTGCAAACGTTAGCATGGGGGCTTGTAGTGCCGCCATAATTTCTGATTCCGTAGCCTGACCGTCTTGCGGTAGCGCATTAAAAATACTGTCCATGTAGGGCAGGGTCGCGACCGCACCGCCAGCCATGCACGCCAGCATATACAGAACGCCTAAACGCAATAGGGGGCCTTTAACATCCGGTGACTTAATAGGGGTTAGCCATGTACCAAACTGGATGATTTCGCCTTTGGCGATACGGTGGCAGGCATTTAGGACGATAAAGGTAAGCAGAGGCGTAGCGGTGATTAAGGCGATTTGCCCAATTAAAGGCACCAAATAGCTGAGGTTGATCAGCATGTTGGTGGCCAGACTCCAGAAGAACATGGCCAAAGGCTGACGCTTAAAAAGGAGCAGGCCCTCTTTGATCCAGATCCAGCCATACGGTAGGGGCAATGTTGCTGCTTGCATAGATAGTCTCTGTTAGCGATGGGGGCGAACTAGTCGAGTGTGGGAATCGGCTGAGTACGGCGCTCTTGCAGAACACGTTCAAAATGACGTGGGTCATGCGGTTTCAGTGTTTGTGCGGGGCGTGGTAGATGGAAGTCGTATAGGCGGGAAATCCAAAAGCGTAACGCTGCCGCTTGTAGCATATAGGGCCACGCTTCGCGTTCAGCCTCGGTGAAAGGACGGACTGCTCTATATGCTTGCAACCACGCTTCGACTTTTTCTTGATCGAATTTACCAGTGGGGTGATGAATACACCAGTCGTTTACGCTAACGGCCACGTCAAATAACCACGTATCGCAACCGGCAAAGTAAAAGTCGATGAAACCGCCCATGACGGGGTTCTCGCTGGTGCCTGCAAACAATACATTGTCGCGGAACAGATCGCAGTGGGCGGGCCCGAAAGGCAGCGACTGATAGGTTTCTGTGCGAGCAAATGCAGTTTGCTCGTCCAGCACCGTGAGCAATAAGTCTTTTTGCTGCGGAGTTAAAAACTCCAGCAGCTGGGGGGCCGTTTTTTGCCACCAGCTTAAACCACGCAGATTGGGCTGACGAATAGAGAAATGCTCGGCAGCTAAATGAGTTTGAGCTAAGGTGTGGCCAGCCAAAGCGCAGTGCTGTGGTGAAGGGTTCGGCTCGTAACCACCGTTTAAACGGCTCACAATAGCGGTAGGCTTATTATGCAGGCTGGTTAGGCGACCACCACTATTTAAGGTTTGGGGCTGGGGTACTGGTACGCCTTGTTGAGCTAAGTGATGCATGAGCTCGATATAAAAAGGCAATTGTTCTGCTGTCAGGACCTCGAATAGGGTCAGAACATATTCGCCCTTCGTGGTTGTGAGAAAATAGTTTGTGTTCTCAATGCCCGCGGTAATGCCGCGTAGACTAATTAGTTCGCCTATATCGTAGTTCAGCAATAACGCTTGGGCGTCATCGTTAGTAACAGTAGTAAAAACAGCCATGCTTTGTGGAGTTACGAGGGAAAAAAAGGATGAAGCCAGTAATGGCACCGAACTGCTAACTTTAACCTTTTTACGGCATTGCGGCGAGAAATCACGGTCTAGAGAAGCGAATAAACGTTGTCTTTCGTATAGAAGTGCGGCGGGTGACGTAAAATAAGCGCTTAACGTTATTTATTTGTGGTGAAACGAAGTGTCCATCTCTGCTCCTCTTGATTCGGCAACCCTCTCTCAATCGGTGTCTTCCGCTAAGGGAGATTGGACACTTTGTGTGGCGCCCATGATTGATGTTACCGATCGGCACTGTCGATATTTCCATCGCATGCTTGCTCCGCATGCACGCTTGTATACGGAAATGATTACCACGGGTGCTTTGCAGTATGGTGACGTCGATCGATTGTTGCGTTTTGATGAGTCCGAGAACCCCATTGCGCTGCAGCTCGGGGGTAGTGACCCACAGGCTTTGGCCAGCAGTGCAAAACTGGGCGAGCAGTGGGGATACGATGAAATTAATCTGAACTGTGGCTGTCCTTCAGAGCGCGTACAAAAAGGCGCATTCGGTGCCTGTTTAATGGCAGAGCCACAGTTGGTGGCAGATTGTGTTCGCGCCATGCAAGATGCAGTCTCTATCCCTGTTACTGTGAAGCATCGTTTGGGCTTAGATTACAACGATAGCTACGATTTTGTGCGTGATTTCGTAGGCATGCAGTTTGATGTGGGCGTACGGATTTTTATTGTGCATGCACGTAATGCGGTGTTGAAGGGCTTATCGCCTAAGGAAAACCGCGATGTGCCGCCGTTACGCTACGAGATGGCCCATCGTCTTAAGCAGGACTTTCCAGATGCCATATTTGTTCTAAATGGTGGTTTAGCTACCGCAGAGCAGTCTTTGTCCGAGCTATCTCGCTTCGATGGTGTGATGCTAGGCAGAGCAGCGTGGCACACCCCTGAAGTGCTGCGCGAGATAAGTCTACGCTTATGGCCAGATGCGATCTATCCCAGTGATGAAGAGATTGTTCAAGGTATGTTTCAGTACGCAGAACAAGTGATTAGGGAAGGGCTGGGTTTACGTATGGCTACGCGCGCTATGTTGGGTTGGCCGCATGGTAAGCAAGGGGCACGCCAATGGCGGCGTACTTTATCTGATGCACCCACGATGAATGCTAATAATCCCGAGGTGTTATTACACGCTTGGGATGCACTTAAGCAGGCACAAGAACAGGCTGCTTCGCTATAAAGCAGCCCGATACTTGTTAGACCTGATAGAAGCTGAAGAGCGGGTTCAGGCCGCGCCTTCCTGATCGCTAGGCCAGTCACGAATATAGGCTTTCAGCATTTTATTTTCGAATTGCTGCGCCTCGACAATGGCTTTGGCCATATCGTAGAAAGAAATCACACCCATTAAGGTGGGGCCGTCCATAACCGGCATGTAGCGAGCATGTTTATCAAGCATCAGACGCTGCACTTCATCAGCGCTGGTGTTGGGTGTAACGCTGACTGGCGCATCGTCCATAATCGCGCGGATCGTGGTTTTGGGTAAGTTTTCTTTGGTCGATTTATGAATATGCCGTATTAGCTCGCGGAAGGTCAGCATTCCTACTAGCTCACCGTGTTCCATGATAACAAGCGAGCCCACATCCTGTTCACTCATGATTTCAATGGCTTGGGTTATGGCCATATCAGGGGAGGCGGTGTAGAGGATGTTTCCTTTAACTCGTAATA
>DATGRU010000092.1:0-8864 GCA_035303295.1 Paenalcaligenes sp. | reverse complement strand
TTCTGCACCGACGATAAGGCGACAGAGCTGGCCGCAAAAAATAGGAAGGCGCCCCACAACGCAGGCTGCGAACCTAAGGTAATTAAGGTTTGGCCAATACTTTGTTTCGATAAATCGGTATCAGCTTGTTCAGAAGGCTCTGCTTCACGGTCGGGCGCGGCGTCAGCGATGGCACTACCAGAAAGCAAGTCGCGCCCCAGAATTGTCATTAACAGCACCACCGCAATCATCGCTGAAGCCGAGAAAGCCGCCACACGCCATGATGCGTACAAACCAATACCTGTAATGAACAATGGCGCTAAGGCCCAGCCCAAATTCCCCGTTAAGCCGTGCACACTAAAGGCGTGGCCTAAACGCGGGGGGCTGACACGATGATTGATGATGGAATAATCGACTGGGTGGAATACGGAGTTACCCATACCGCCAATGACAGCAGCCAATAACAACATGGCATAACTATCAGCCAAACCAATTAACACGCCAGCGACAACAAAACAGCCCAAACCAAAATGCAGCACCGGAGTTGGGCCGATACGATCAACCACAAAACCCGAACTTGCCTGCCCTAAGCCGGACACCACGAAAAAAGCGGTGGCCAAGCCACCAAGCAACACGAAGTCATAACCAAACTCGTGTGCCAAGAACACATACAGCGTTGGAATGACCAACTGAAAGAAATGAGAGCACGAGTGCGCTATTCCAATCAGTGAGATAACACGCCAATCTCGTCTTTTTATTTCGGGCGTGTTGTATTGGGCTTCTAAGGTTGTCGCTATTGTCATATCAGCTCTTTTTTAAGATCTCTGGCCACGCTTTTTTCAAGTAATAACACATAGACCAAACCGTAAGGATGGCAGCTACCACGATTAACACCTTACCTATTCCTCCTATAGGTAGGCCGGCGTAATCCTCCCAATACAACAAACACGGAATGGCGATCATTTGCGCGGCTGTTTTAAACTTACCCAACCAGCTTACCGCAACACTGGCGCTGGCACCAATTTTTGCCATCCACTCGCGTAATGCAGAGATCGTAATTTCGCGGCCAATAATAATAAAGGCAATCACAAAATCCACCCGCCCTAGGTCAACCAACACCAATAATGCTGCACCAACCATTAACTTATCAGCAACGGGATCCAAAAAAGCACCAAAGGCAGACGTTTGTTTCCACAGTCTGGCTAGCCAACCATCAAACCAATCGGTTAACGCAGCGGCAATGAATGCAAAACAGGCCACCACATCCCGTACGTGCATACTGAGCCAACTCTCGGGCAGATAAAACAAGCCGAGCAGCAACGGAATCATGAGGATTCGTAACCAAGTTAAGGCGATAGGAAGATTAAAAGGCATAATTTATTAATTTATTTGAACTCTGTTAACTACCGTAGAGCATAGTAGATACGTTCAGCAAGCGCCTCTGAAATTCCCTCTACTGAGCGAAGGTCATCAATACTTGCGTCCACTACCCCCGAAAAGCCGCCAAAGCGAGCCAATAAACGCTGACGTCTTTTTGCTCCTACTCCTTCGATGTCTTCTAATCGTGACACATTCCGCGACTTTGCGCGACGGGCTCGCATTCCCGTAATGGCAAAGCGGTGTGCTTCGTCCCGTACTTCAGCAATTAACATCAGTGCTGGGGACTCTACTCCAAGGCTTAAACTGGGTCGCTCGTCGGCAAAAATTAAGGTCTCAGCACCGACCTTGCGCCCTTCACCTTTCGCTACGCCAACCAATACCTGAGTGCTTAAGCCTAAATCGTTAAATACTTGTTTTGCTATACCTATTTGGCCTTTACCACCATCAATTAACACAATGTCAGGCATGTTAGCTAGGCCTTCTGCTACACGTGAAAAGCGGCGCTGTAACACTTGGCGCATGGCAGCGTAATCGTCTCCTGGTGTGATGCCCTCAATGTTGTAGCGACGGTAAAGCGAGGTTTGCATTTCATGATGCCTATACACCACACACGAGGCTTGGGTTGCCTCTCCCGCCGTATGACTGATATCAAAACATTCGATCGTCAACGCATCAAGGGCGTTCTCATCGGTGTCCAGTTCTAACAGCTGGGCCAGATCCAGTGTGCGTGCGGCGCGCGTGACCGACTCGCTTAATACCCTTGCCAATGCCAGCTCTGCATTTTTCGTTGCTTGCTCTAACCACGCCTTACGCACCCCTTGAGGACGAACGATAATTCGCACGTCTACCCCTGTTTGAGCTTTGAGCATCTGCAACACGCTGGGGTCTTTAGGCCTGTGCGAGCAGACCAGAATAGGTGGTAAAGGTCGTTCGATGTAATGCTGACTTAAAAAGGCCGCCAATACTTCATCTTCGGGGTCGCCCTGCGCCTGCGTGGGAAAGAATGCGCGGTCGCCCAAATGACGCCCTCCGCGCACCATTGCTAAGTTCACACAAGTTTTACCCGCAGCGGCCACAACCGTAATCACATCTAAATCGTCAGTGCCCGCATGCTCCATGGTTTGCTGCTGCAATACCGCTGACAACGCTTTCATTTGATCGCGCAACACGGCGGCTTGTTCGAAGTCCAACTGCTGCGATGCCTGCTGCATGCGCCCTTCGATTTCGTCCAGCACCTCAGTTGTATGGCCACTTAAAAAGCGCACGGCACGCGCTACATCAGCCTGATAAGCCTCGACTGAAATCAAGTTTACACAGGGTGCCGAACAGCGCTCGATCTGGTGCAATAAACAGGGACGCGAACGGTGAGCATACACACTGTCTTCACAGGTACGCAGCTTAAATACACGCTGTAATGTTTGAATCGTTTCACGAACGGCCCACGCATTGGGATAAGGACCAAAGAACTGCCCCCCTGCCGACGTACTACCTCGGTAATACGCGATGCGCGGCACTTCATGCGGGCTAATTCGCAAATAAGGGTACGACTTATCGTCTCGGAACAGAATGTTATAGCGAGGGCGGAGCCGCTTAATCAGATTATTTTCCAGCAACAAGGCTTCCGCTTCGCTTGGCGTCACGGTAACTTCGATGCTAGCAATACGGGCCACCATATGAGCTACCCGCGGACTGCTTAAGTTTTTCTGGAAATAGGAGTTGACGCGCTTTTTTAAATCGCGCGCCTTACCTACATACAACACCTCGCCGTGTACATCGAGATGACGATATACACCGGGCAAATTTGGAAGATCAGCTAGAAATGATTTGAGATTGAAGGTCTCGGGCATACTGATAATGCTCATCCGCTTGTAATTCATCCCAGCTTAATGCTGGCTTAACTGGCATTAAACTGCGAATGCGTTGCACTGACTCATCGCTGATATCGAACTGCAATCGCGATAACAGCTCGTCGGCTAAATCAGGGCGATTACATACCAATACCATATCGCAGCCTGCGCTTAATGCCGCTTCAGCACGAGCCAGAATATCCCCCGCCACCGTCGCGCCTTCCATGGTTAAGTCGTCGGAAAACACCACCCCATCATAAGCCAATGCGCGACGCAGAACACGTTGAATCCAATAAGAGGAAAAGCCTGCTGGCTTATCATCCACCTGCGGATAAATAACGTGCGCTGGCATCACACTTTGCAGCGTTAACGATCCCAGCCAACCATACGGCGCAGCATCTTGGTCCAGAATTTCCTCCAAACTACGGTTATCCACCGGTATAGCATGGTGGGAGTCGGCCTCAACCGCACCGTGCCCAGGGAAGTGCTTACCGCAACTGGCCATACCCGCTTTTTGTAGTCCGCGAACTAAGCCGGCTGCTAACGATGCCACCGCCTTTGGATCACGATGAAAAGAGCGATTACCAATTACTTCGCTTACGCCCCAGTCTAAATCAATGACAGGCGTAAAGCTTAGGTCAACCCCACACGCTCGCAACTCGGCGGCCAACACATAACCCGTATCCGCTGCAACGCTTGCCGCTTTAATCGCATCGCGCTCCCACAACACACCCAGTTGGCGCATGGAGGGCAAAACCGTAAAACCATCTGTTTTGAAGCGCTGTACGCGGCCTCCTTCGTGATCCACTGCAATAAGCAGAGGCTCGTCGCGGGCATCATGAATGTCTGCACATAAGGCACTCAACTGTTCGCGCGACTCAAAGTTTCGCGCAAACAAAATAACGCCCCCGACCAACGGATGTTGTAGGCGGGTACGCTCGGCGTCGGTTAACCGAGTACCTTGCACATCAACCATGACCGGACCGGGTCGTTGTTGGGTTGCACTTTGCTTATGCATGTTTATCCAAGCTCGTCGTAAAAATTAAAGGAGTCGTGATTCTACAATGACAAATGCCATGACCGTATCTGATTCGTCGGTAAGACTAACGTGAGCCGCACCAAAACGCTGTGCATACCATTCTTGCAACTCAGCTGACAGTACAACCTGCGGCTTACCGCTAGGGGCATTCAATACTTGCATACGCGACCACGCCATCGGCATCCGCATGCCTAAGCCAATCGCCTTAGAAAAGGCTTCTTTGGCAGCGAAGCGAGTGGCTAAGTAGCGCATCCCGCGCTTAGGGTCGCGCTGATTACGTCGCGCAAACACCTGCTGCTCCTGCTCACCCAAAATACGCTTTACAAAACGTTCGGGGTGGCGCTCGTAGACCGCTGTAACGCGAGACACATAACTGATATCAGTACCGATGCCTGCGATCGCAGCAGGAAGGGATAACCCAGACACGACTCGTTCCTAATAAAAAACCAAAAACGTTTAATAAGCCAACCCGCTACAGCTTGATAAAATGCTCGCGGTAGTGTTTTAACTCTTCAATGGATTCGTAAATATCGGCTAACGCCTCATGCTTGCTTTGCTTTACAAAACTCGAGACCACTTCAGGCTTCCATCGCGCCGCTAACTCTTTCAATGTGCTAACGTCCAAATTACGGTAATGGAAGAAGGTTTCTAAGCGTGGCATATACTTAAACATAAAACGGCGATCTTGGCTGATGGTGTTGCCACACAAAGGCGACTTACCGGCTGGCACATGCTGCTTTAAAAATGCTAACACCTGCTCTTCAGCCTGCTCTTCGGTTACCGTTGACGCTTTAACTTTTTCGATTAGACCGCTGCGGCCATGGGTGCCTTTGTTCCAGTTGTCCATGGCATCCAGCAGCGCATCACTTTGATGAACAACGATTACCGGGCCCTCTGCCACCACCGTTAAATCGGCTTCGGTAACCACCACGGCAATTTCGATAATGCGCTCTTTTTCGGGATCCAAGCCCGTCATTTCCATATCAAGCCAAACTAAACGCTGCTGAATATTTACTGCCATTTATAATCCTTAATTAATGTTGATTCACTTTACATAAACCAAACACTTCTATGTTCACTTTTATCTTTCTGCTGTTCTTGCTTTCTGGGCTAGGTCTACGCTTTTGGCTAGCCAAACGCCAGATACGCCATGTATTAAAACACAGAGACGCGGTCCCTTCCGAATTCGCTGAACGTATCAGCTTACGAAGTCACCAGCGGGCAGCAGATTACACCATTGCACGCGTTCAACTCGGCAACCATGAGCGTTTCGCCGATGCAATAGTGTTAATCGCCTTGACACTATTAGGTGGTATACAAGCCTTAGATTTGTTTTTCGCCGCGCACATTCAGCACGAAATTCTGCGCCAGCTACTGTTGGTGTTAAGCGTATTCGCTATTATGGGGTTAGTAGGCTTGCCATTTAACATCTGGAAGCGTTTCAAACTGGATGCGAAATTCGGCTTTAACCGGATGACCCCCGCCCTGTTTATACGCGATACGCTGCTTAGTGCAGTCATCGGTGCGGTTCTTGCTAGCGTCATCATCGCGGTTGCTCTGTGGGTGATGGCTAGCAGCCCAAGCGGATGGCCTTTTTATGTGTGGCTGTGCTGGATTGCCTTTAACTTATTTATTTTGTGGATGTATCCCAGTGTTATTGCCCCACTCTTTAACCAGTTTAGCCCGCTAGACCGTCCATCTCTTCAAGAACGCATTGAAACACTCGCTACACGTTGCGGTTTTGAGCTGAACGGTCTATTTGTAATGGATGGCTCAAAACGCTCATCCCACGCTAACGCCTATTTCACCGGGCTAGGTAAAAACAAACGCATCGTCTTTTTTGACACCTTGCTAAAACAATTAAATGATGACGAAATCGAAGCCGTACTGGCCCACGAGCTTGGTCATTTTAAACACCGTCATATTGTCAAACGCATGGTACTTAGCTTTGGCAGTGCTTTAGGGCTGTTATTAATTCTGTCATGGCTGAGCACAAAGATCTGGTTCTACACCGACTTAGGTGTAGTTCCTCAATTCGTTCGCCCCAACGACGGTCTTAGCTTGGTGCTTTTCTTCGTGTGTCTGCCGGTTTTCACTTTCTGGTTAAAACCACTGGCCAGTTGGTTTTCGCGCAAAGATGAGTTTCAAGCAGACTCCTATGCTGCCCAACAATGCCCACCTAGCGCACTACGTAGCGCGCTACTTAAGCTCTATAACGATAATGCGGCTACCTTAACGCCCGACCCACTGCATTCAGCATTCTATGACAGTCATCCACCTGCTCTTCAACGCCTCCAGCATTTAAAAACACATGAAGCCTGAACTCCATTACGACGGAATCGTCGTCGCCGCGCACGGTAGGCATTACTTTGTGGAATTGCCGGATCAACAGATATTAAAGTGTTATACACGTGGCAAGCGCTCAGGTATCTGTGTGGGTGATCACGTTACGATTAGCCCCCAAGGGGGCGATCAAGGGGTAATCGAGCGTATTCACGAGCGACGCAATTTACTTTATCGCTCAGACGACCAACGCACTAAGCAGTTCGCGGCTAACATCGATCAGTTACTTATTGTGGTGGCAGCCGAGCCGCCTTTTTCAGATGACCTTGCTGGGCGCGCGCTGGTCGCAGCATGGACTGCCGATATCACCCCCATCATTATTCTGAATAAAGCTGATTTACCCAGCGTAGCGGTCGCACGAGAAAAGCTACGTATATTTGATAGTCTGGGCATCCAAATTATTGAACTCAGTGCCTTAGACACTGCAGGCACGGTAGAACGCCTGATGCCTATCTTGCACGACAAGACAACCTTACTATTAGGCCAAAGCGCTATGGGCAAGTCCACGCTACTGAATGCCCTTGTGCCTGATGCCAATGCGCTGACGCAAGAACACTCACAAGCGCTGGGTGCTGGACGACACACCACAACCAGCACTCGCCTCTACCATTTGCCTCATTCCACGGGTCATCTTATCGACTCCCCCGGTTTTCAAGCATTTGGCTTATCACATCTATCACCCAGCGAAATCGTTATGGGCTTCCCTGAGTTTTTGGAACCCATTGAACAATGCCGCTTTTACAACTGCACGCATCGCCACGAACCTGGGTGCGGCGTCGTTAAGGCCTTAAACGAGAACGGCATTCACCCTGATCGGTATGCCTTATATCAACGATTACTTGCCGAATACGAGGCACGAAGTCGCTATTAACGGCATCCACCAAGAGAATAATTAAGCTAAAGGGCGATTTAATAGCTGTTGCTGCGCAGCAGCTAAGTAACGATACAAGTTGCGCACCAGTGCAGCGGTTGCCCCCCAAATAAAGTGCTTTTGCCAGCGCACAGAAAAATACATGCGGCCCGGCCCCTGAGGGGTTTGCACTTGATGCAAGCAAAAATAATTAGGGTCCATCAAAACAGACAGCGGTACCTCGAATACGGCTTCCACTTCGTCTGGAGAAGGATGAATCTCATGTCCGTCACGAATAAAGCCTACGATGGGGCACATTGCAAAACGCGTGGAACTTAGGAAAATGGGTTGTTGCCCAAGTGGCTCGATGAATTCAGCAGCGATGCCTACCTCTTCGTAGGTTTCTCTGACTGCAGCGTCTTGGGCACTTGCATCTTCTATGTCGATACGCCCACCCGGAAAACAGACTTGGCCGGCATGCGCCACCAACTGCATCGTGCGCCGGGTAAACAACATCGACAGCCCCTTAGGTCGCTGCAACAACCCGAGTAACACAGCTGACGGTACGGATTGGGGGGATTGGCTAAAGTCGTGCACAAAGGCATCTTTGAACACCGGCTCGACTTGCCATTGGATATCCGCCTTGAAGGCGTCGCGAATAAACTCAATGTCGATGACATCGCGCCCAAGCGCTGGTAACGCCTCGGTTGAAATAACGGGCTGTCTTTCTGGATCGAAGCTCTGCTGCGTATAAATACGCTGAGGTACAGACAATATAGGCGACGACATAATGTAGAAAATAAAAAAGGCACTCTGACCGAGTGCCTTTAATACTACTACGTATTCGCTTAAAAAGTTATTTGGCGACGTTTTTACGTACCAATTTCTCTTTAATACGAGCCGATTTACCGGAACGCTCGCGCAGGTAGTAAAGCTTAGCGCGACGCACTGCACCGCGACGTTTTACCTCGATCGACGCAATTTGAGGAGAGTACAACTGGAATGTACGCTCTACCGATTCACCGGAGGAAATTTTACGTACGATGAAAGAAGAGTTCAAACCACGATTACGACGTGCAATTACAACACCTTCGTAAGCCTGAACACGCTTGCGCGCACCCTCAACCACGTTTACGTTAACAACAACGGTATCACCAGGACCGAATTCTGGCAGTGTTTTGCCTTCGGTTACGCGCTGGATTTCTTCCTGCTCTAAAATTTCGATTAAGTTCACAACTGACTCCGATACATCTTGACTGGGCGTTTATTGAAAATGGCCATATGGCTTAACCGGAACACAGTACATAGAACAACAATGTACGTTAAACCGGAAGATGCCCATCAGAGGATGAATCGCGTATTCTAACACTGTTTCCCCACCCAACGCAGCTAAATATCATCCGGCGCAGCAAAAAAGACGCACATA
>DATGRU010000091.1:0-5080 GCA_035303295.1 Paenalcaligenes sp. | reverse complement strand
TGCTGCCGCTTCGGCCGACGAAAGCAATATCGGCCGCCTATGCGCACTTCGTCTCGGTTGCGGTCACCATGTACCGGGCTGGACCGTAATGCGTAACTGCGCTTCGGGGATGCAAGCCATTGATTCCGGCATTCAAGCCATACAAACCGGGCGCTCTGATTTAATACTGGCTGGCGGCACCGATGCGCTATCACGTACCCCCTTACTGCTTAGCGACGATATGGTGCATTGGTTAGGGCAATGGAATCGCAGTAAAAACCTTGGTGCTCGCATCAAAGCCCTACGCGGGCTGAAGCCCCAGTACCTAAAGCCGGTTATCGGCCTCTTAAAAGGCTTAACCGACCCTACCGTGGGTTTAAGCATGGGCCAAACGGCCGAAGAATTAGCCACCTTGTTTGGTATTAGCCGGAAACAGATGGATGCCTACGCAGCACGTAGTCATCAGTTAGCGTTAAAAGCGTACAGTGACCAACTCTTCAACGAAGTCGTACCGCTAGCCGGTCCCGACGGCACTTTATATGCGCAAGACAACGGTATCCGTAACGACTCTACCCCCGAACGTTTAGCTCAATTACCCGCTGTATTCGATCGCCCGTGGGGCAACATTACTGCAGGCAACAGCTCTCAAGTCACTGACGGCGCAGCCTTAGTTATTCTTGCCTCGGCTAAAGCCGTTGCCCAGTATCACTTACAGCCCCTCGCCAAAATCGTCGATGTGCAGTGGGCAGCGCTTGACCCCGCCGTAATGGGTCTGGGTCCGGTATTTGCCGCCTCGCCTATTTTGCAGCGCCACCAGTTAGGCTTAAACGACATCGACTTATGGGAAATTAACGAGGCCTTCGCCGCACAAGTGTTGGCATGTTTAGCGGCGTGGCAAGACGAACAATGGTGCCAAACCCATCTGGGCCAAGGTGCTTTTGGCGAGCTTGAATTAGACCGTTTAAATATTCATGGCGGTGCTATTGCGCTGGGTCACCCGGTGGGCGCTTCAGGAGCCCGCATTGTGCTGCATTTGGTAAACAGCCTGCACCAGCAACAGAAGCAACGCGGCTTAGCGGCTATTTGTATTGGTGGTGGGCAAGGTGGTGCAATGCTGATAGAACGCGTGGAAGGAGCACGTCATGGCTGATAATTTTAGAAATTTGGGACTACGCCATTTCCAATGCACGCTTGATAGTCAGCGTATCGCATGGCTAGAAATTAATGTCACCAACAGCAGTATCAACCGTTTATCCGCCGAGGTACTGCACGAATTCGACCGCGCCTTAGATTATTTAAGCGCTGCGCCCCCCGCTGGCCTGATTATTTATTCCAGCAAAAGTAGCGGTTTTATTGCCGGTGCCGATATTGACGAGTTTTCCGACTTAGACACATCCGCCAAGGGTGAAGCCTTGGTATTGCGGGGCTGGTCAATTTTCGAACGCCTTGCCAACCTACCCTTTGCTACGCTTGCCCTTATTCACGGCCATTGCTTAGGCGGCGGCTTAGAACTGGCCCTCGCCTGCAAATACCGTTTACTCGTCGACTTACCGCACACCATAGTGGCACTGCCGGAAGTCAGGCTGGGTATTTTCCCCGGTTGGGGTGGCATGAAGCGCTTACCTGAAATTATCGGGCCATCGAATGCGCTCAATATTATGCTAACCGGCCGCAACGTGCGCGCTAAGCAGGCTGTGCGCCTGGGTATTGCCGATGGGCTGGTACCTGAACGCCTTGCTAAGCAAGCAGCAGCTCAGCATGTATTAAGTAATAAACCAGCACGTAAAGCCACAGGGTTAAACGCTTGGCTAAATAAAGCCCCTTTAAAAGCGCTGGTGGAAAAACGCGCCCGTAAAACTATCCATGCTACCGATCCACACAAGCATTATTTGGCTCCACGCGCCATTTTAGATATCTGGGCGAAGCACGACGGCAACCCGCTGAAGGCCCCCGATACCATTCATCAAATTATTAACTCCGATGCCGCTCGCCATCTGATTCGGGTCTTTCACCTACAAGAACGCCTCAAAGCCTTTGCTAAGCGCACCACTAAAGACCCCTTAAAACACGTGCACATTGTGGGGGCTGGGGTCATGGGGGGCGATATTGCGGCCTTATGCGCCAGCAAAAACATCACCGTCACGCTGCAAGACCGCGATCGCGAGCGCATTGCACAGGCCCAAGGGCGCGCCCGCCAGTTTTTTGAACGCAAGCTGCGCGACCCTCGGCTAGTAAAACAGGCATTTGACCGCTTAATTCCTGACGAAAAAGGTATTGGTATCGCTCAGGCTGATTTGGTGCTGGAAGCAATTAGCGAAAACCTACACGCTAAACAACAGCTGTTCGCAATGGTTGAGCCGCAACTTAAAGAAGGTGCGATTCTAGCCACCAATACCTCCAGTATTCCACTGGAGAGCTTACGTACCGCTTTAATGCAGCCAAACCGTCTAATTGGGATTCACTTTTTCAACCCTGTCGCTGTGATGCCACTGGTGGAAGTGGTGGAAACCCACGACTTGGATCCGGAAGTACGGGCCGTTGCCATGGCATTTTGCGATCAAATTGGCAAATTACCCTTACCGGTTAGTGACACCCCCGGCTTCCTTGTTAATGCCATTCTCGCGCCGTACATGCTGGAGGCCATGCGTTGCATTGACGAGGGAATGAAACCCGAGGTAGTGGATGCTGCCATGGTGCAGTTTGGCATGCCCATGGGGCCCATCGAGCTTATCGATACCGTGGGGCTGGATATTGCGCGTGACGTGGGTGTGCAGCTTAGCGATACCGATCAACCACCGCGCTGCCTGCAGCAGCTTCTTGACGCAGGCGATCTCGGCCGTAAAACCGGCAAAGGTTTCTACACATGGGTAGACGGTAAAGCGCAAAAAGACAAAGTGGGCACTGTGCCCTCGGATCTCGCCTATCGTTTAATCGCACCGCTTATTAATAAAACACAGGTGCAGGTTAACGTAGGAGTCGTTGCTGACGCCGATTTAGCCGATGCAGGGGCCATCTTTGGTACCGGCTTTGCGCCGTTCTTGGGTGGGCCTCTCTACTATAAAGACCGGATGCATACTAGTAACAATACCTAGTGTTATCAGTAGTTTAGCCCTTGTTAAAGAGCGCTCATTAACGCAACATAAGAAAACAAACAAACGTTTGTACTAAAACAAGAGTCACGCCCATTGTTCATGCCGTACTTACCGCTTCATAAGAGCACGGTATTCAGGAGGAGATGACATGAAACATGGTATAGCATCGCTCAAGTTCAGTTCTGCCCTGCTAATCGGTCTAGGCGTAGCAGGCAGTGCCCACTCGGCTGGTTTTAACTTGCTCGAGCAAAACGCCAGTAGCTTAGGCAATGCCTACGCGGGCTCCGCCGCTATCGCAGAAAACGCCAGCACCATCTATTTCAACCCCGCAGGAATGACTCGCCTTTCTGGCCTGAATGTTAGCGGTGGCTTATCAGCCATCAAACCCAGCTTTAAGTTTCGTGATGAAGGCAGTACCGGCCCTACCACCCCTTTTGGAGCCTTGCCCTTAGGCACGGGACGCGGCGGTGACGCTGGCGACTGGGGCTTTTTACCCAATGCCTATGCCTCATGGGAGCTGACCCCAAATTGGTTTGTAGGCTTAGGTATCGGCGCCCCCTTTGGCTTAACCACCGAATACCATAACGACTGGATAGGTCGTTATCATTCCACCAAATTTGCCATCGAAAGCATTAACCTTAATCCCTCTGTCGCCTATAAGGTGAACGACCGCTTATCCTTGGGGCTAGGCCTGAACTGGATGCGCTTAGATGCCGACTACCGCCGCGCCGTACCTGCCTTGGCCTTAGCCGAACAAGTTCCTCCCGGTGCAGTACCCAGCTTGGTAGGCGGCCCCGATTTAATGGCTCGGGTCAAAATGGATGGCGATGCATGGGGCTGGAACGCCGGTGTGTTATTTCAAGCCACCCCCAACACTCGCATCGGCTTATCCTACCGCTCTACCGTCAAAATTAACGCTAGCGGGGACACCACCCTAAAAGGCAACCTACCTGCGGCTTTGGGCGGCACCGCTGTCAGTCAAGAGGTTGGGGCTAAAGCCAGTGTTCGCTTGCCCGACACGGCCGTATTAAGTGTAGTGCACGACCTGAACCCCACTTGGCAATTGCTGGCCGATGTATCGTGGACAGGCTGGAGCAGCATCAAGTCGCTTGATATTCGCAATGAACCCGGTTTGCCCGGCGACTCCTTAGACCTACGCTTTAAAGACACATGGCGCGTAGCCTTGGGGGCGAACTACCACCACAATGAAAAATGGACCTTCAAAGGGGGTATCGCGTGGGATCAAAGCCCCGTGCGTAATGCCACCTATCGCCCAACTTCCCTACCTGATAACGATCGTTATTGGGTATCAATAGGTGCCCAGTACCGCTTTAATGCCAACGCCACGCTGGATGTGGGCTACGCCTATTTGTTCCTTAACGACGCCCGCATTAATAATGGGGTACCCACCGACGGCAAAGGCACTATCCGTGGAAAATACAAAGATAATGCTAATGTTCTGGGAGTACAGTTTTCCTATCAGTTTTAACAATACCTATGCGACTTAGCACGCTGTTTGGCGCCCTGAAACGCTTACCCAAAGCATGGCAGGGCCGCGTTCTACGCTTTAGTTTCAATAGTCACCCCGCCTTTAGGGCTACAGGCGGGCGCGTACAGCATGTAGCCGATAACTTGCGCTACGTACGCATTCGTTTGCCCCTAATTCGTCGCACCCGTAATTTAGTGGGGTCCATATTTGGCGGATCACTCTTTGCCGTGACCGACGGGGTGCATGTCACCTTATTATTTCTGCATTTGGGCGATGACCTAATTATTTGGGATAAATCGGCCAGCATTCGTTATCGCCGTCCGGCCTACCACACCGTGTACGCGGATTTTCATATTAGCGATGCCGACCTCGCACACATCCAACAACAACTCAAACACGTACACGAGCTTGAACACCGCTTTACGATTCAAATAAAAGATCAGGATGGCGTTATCCATACTGAAGTTGAACGTATTATTTACATTGCACAGAAAACGTTCTACAAACAAAAGTATGCGGC
>DATGRU010000090.1:0-4507 GCA_035303295.1 Paenalcaligenes sp. | reverse complement strand
CATGAAATTACAGGTCCAGCCTTGTTTTTGGCCTCACAGGCGTCCAGTTATGTAAATGGCCACGTAGTCGTCGTCGATGGCGGCTTTTCTATTACTTTCTAAGCATCATCAAGGCATGACAGTTTCAGTTACCCGCATCGCAATTAATGGTTATGGACGTATTGGGCGTTGTGTTCTGCGGGCCATCTACGAACGACAGCTTGAATCTCAGATCCAGGTTGTATTAATTAATGAGCCAGCTGATCTCGACAGCATGGCTTATCTAACGCAGTACGATTCCACCCATGGGACATTTCCGGGCAAAGTAGGGCGCAGCGATGCAGCGCTTATTATTAACGGGCGTGCCATCGCGGTTACCCATGCATTAACGCCTGAAGAGGTTAATTGGTCTAATTACGATATCGATTTACTAATTGAATGTTCAGGTGTGTATGGTGAGCGCGATGCCTTAATGCGCTTTATCCGTAGTGGCTGCAAGAAAGTACTGGTGTCCCATCCTGCTAACAGCGCTATCGATGTGGATCATACGGTTGTGCTCGGTATTAATGATCACGAACTTAAACCTGAGCACAATATTGTGTCCAACGCTTCGTGCACAACCAATGCCATTATCCCTGTACTAGCCGAGCTTGATGCAGCCTATGGCATTAAGCACTGTTTCTTAACGACTTTGCACTCGGTAATGAACGATCAGCCTATGATTGATGGTTACCATCATAAAGATTTGCGTCGTACTCGCTCGGCGATGCAATCTATTGTTCCTGTTGCTACCGGATTAGCACAAGGTGTTGAACGTTTGCTGCCTCAGCTTGCCGGTTGCGTCAAAGCCAAAGCCATACGTGTGCCTATTTTGAACGTATCGGCCATTGATTTAATGGTTAGTCTTAAGCGCGATACCAGTATCGAAGAAATCAATAGCTTGTTCATCCAAGCGGCGCAGCGCCAACCTCATACTCTGGCGTACACAGACCGGCCACACGCGTCGATCGATTTTAATCACGATCCACATTCCGCCATTATCGATGGTAGCCAAACTCGCACCAATGGCGATGGTTTCGCTAATCTTTTTATATGGTTTGATAACGAATGGGGCTTTGCCAACCGACTCATCGATATTACGAATGTTTGGGCCACACACATTGGCAGCCATAGCACCTGTTAATTACACAGCCTGTTAACTTAGGAGCACAGCAATGAGCAACACGCGTTCAGAAAACGACTCGATGGGCAGTATTGAGGTACCCAGTTCACGCTATTGGGGCGCTCAAACTCAGCGCTCGATTCAGAATTTTCCCATAGGGGTTGATCGTTTTGTTTGGCAAAGCCCAATGATCCAAGCCTTGGGTTACCTAAAAAAGGCCGCTGCCTTAGCCAACGAGGAGCTGGGTGAACTTCCCGCATCAATTACTCAGCCGATTGTTAAAGCCGCCGATATGGTAATTAATGGCGAGCTAAATGATGAGTTCCCCTTAGTCGTGTTTCAAACTGGCTCGGGTACCCAAAGCAATATGAACGCTAACGAAGTGATTGCGAATAAAGCCATCGAATTGGAAGGCGGCGTTATCGGTAGTAAGTCACCCATTCACCCCAACGACCATGTTAATCGGGGCCAATCCTCGAACGACACTTTTCCTACGGCTATGCATATTGCAGTAGGTCTACAGCTTACACAGCGCTTAATTCCATGCGTAAGCCAATTAAAAAACACCTTCGAGCGATTAGCTGCGGAGCACGACACACTGGTAAAAACGGGTAGAACCCATTTACAAGACGCCACTCCCGTTACCTTAGGTCAAGAAATTGGAAGTTGGGCCGCTCAGCTAGACCAAGCCATACATCATGTTAAGCAACAATTAAGCGGTATTTATGATTTGGCCATTGGTGGTACAGCAGTGGGTACCGGGCTCAATGCACACCCGAAATTTGGTGAAACCGCCGCTGCGCGTATCGCCCAATTAACGGGTTTAGCCTTCCGTAGCGCACCTAACAAGTTTGTGGCCTTGTCTGCCCACGATGCACTAGTGAACGTATCCGCCTCGTTGCGTACATTGGCCGGAGCGCTGCTTAAGATAGCCAATGATGTACGTTGGTTAGCCAGTGGCCCGCGTTGCGGAATAGGTGAAATTAATATTCCGGAAAACGAACCGGGGTCTTCCATCATGCCGGGCAAGGTAAATCCTACTCAGTGTGAGGCGCTTACGATGGTGTGCGCACAAGTCTTTGGAAACGATGCAACCGTTGCCTTCGCAGGTTCTCAAGGTAACTTTCAACTGAACGTGTACAAACCGGTAATGGTGCATAATGTTCTAGAAAGCATTCAGTTGTTAAGTGATGCATGCGTAGCATTTGACGAGCATTGCGCTCAAGGTATCACACCGAATGTAGAGAAAATTGAAACCAATTTGGAACGCAACTTGATGCTTGTTACCGCGTTAAATCGTCATATAGGCTATGACAACGCGGCCAGTATTGCAAAAACGGCTCATCGTGAAGGCTTAAGTCTGCGGGAAGCCGCTGTTCAATCAGGCCATGTCAAAGCAGACGAGTACGATGCGCTCATTAACCCCTTATCGATGACGCGTCCGGGCTAAGCCCTAAAAGTAAGCGGGTAAAACCACAAAGCCCTTATACAAGCCTCGATTGTTTTAAAAACACCGAAGTTTGTATAAGGGCTTTGTAATGAAAAACGTATTTACTTAACTAGCGTAACCGGTACTTTCACGACACTCAGTACTTTGGTTGTGACGGAGCCTAAAATTAAGCCAGGTACGGCACCCAAACCCCGTGTACCCATCACGATGTGATCGCAATCATTTTTCTTAATATAGTCTTGTAGGGTCTCAGCAATTGAACCAGACAAGACTTTTTGTACGTGTTTGATTTCTGTGTTTGCCAATAGGGCAGCAGCTGGTGCTAAGGCTTTACGACCCTCATCGTCATAGTACTCTTGCAACATTTCTGTCGAGAAGAAACGAGTGACATTCTGAGAAACAATGGGGCTTTGAATGTTTAGCACATGCAGTTCGGCACCTTCTTTGCCCTTCAACAAATCAATTGCGGTTTGCAGAGCCCGGGTCGACGCCTCGGAGCCGTCTACAGGGACAATTACTTTTTGCATAAAACACCTCGGTATAGTTTGAGTCAATAAAGCCGTCTATCGTTATTATCTCAGCGCTAGCCCTACATTTACCAGCGTAGATTGGGCGTAAACATGATTTACATCAACATTTTTGCGATTGCTATAAGCTTATTTGCCTAAGGTTAAGAAGCATAATGCGCGAGTAAGTGCCATAATAGCATTGTGAACCATCTCGTTTAGGCGATATTGTTTTCACTGTTTCAACTAAGGAGAATCAACCCATGAAGCTGAAGTATTTAGCCCTGTGCTTGCCATTAGTGCTGGGCAGTGGCGCGGCAGTGGCCGCTGACATTGATGTGGCCGCCGTTAACGATATATTGAAAAATAATGCCTGTTTGGCCTGTCATACGGTAGAAACCAAATTGGTAGGGCCAGCTTATAAAGAAATTGCAGCGGCTAACAAAGACGATCCAGCTAATGCCGATGTCTTAAAAGCACACATCAAAGAGGGTAGTAGCGGCGTATGGGGTCCTATTCCTATGCCACCTAACCCGAATGTCTCTGACGATGATTTAACCCTTATCGTTGACTGGCTCATGGCCGGGGCTCCGCAGTAAGTTGAGACAAAAAGGCGCGTTCATAACGCGCTTTTTTATTGCTCATTCACTACGCCACTTGAGCAGCACGGAAATTCAACATTCTTTCAACACTACGTTGCGCATCACGACGTATGCTTTCGTCTACCCATATTTCTCCTGCCCCAGTGCTTAAGGCTGCTTCAATACGTTGCAGGCTATTCATGCTCATCCACGGGCAAAAAGCACAACTTTTACAGCTTGCTCCATTACCACCTGTTGGTGCCGCCATTAAATTTTTATGTGGTGCAGATCGTTGCATCGTGTGCAGTAACCGCTGATCGGTCGCAACAATAAAGCTATCGGCGTCCATTGTTTCCACTGCTTTAAGCATTTGCGCGGTAGACCCCACAAAATCAGCTTGTTGTAGAACACCTGCTGGGGATTCTGGGTGAGCCAATACCAAGGCATGAGGGTAATGTGTGCGCAAGTGGCTTAACTCATCGGATTTGAATTCGTCATGCACTAAACAGGAGCCTTGCCATAGCACCATATCCGCCCCCGTTTGTGTCTGAATATATGCACCTAAGTGGCGATCAGGCGCCCACAGGATTTTCTTGCCTTGCTCATGTAAATGAGAAATAACGTCTAAAGCAATGGAAGAGGTTACGACCCAGTCGGCGCGTGCTTTTACCGCGGCACTGGTATTCGCGTAGACCACTACCGTACGATCAGGATAGCGATCACAGAACGCGTTGAACTCTTCGATAGGGCAGCCTAAATCTAACGAACAGGTGGCCATCAGGTCAGGCATTAAGACGCGCTTTTGCGGACTAAGTATTTTGGCTGTTTC
>DATGRU010000089.1:0-9594 GCA_035303295.1 Paenalcaligenes sp. | reverse complement strand
TCCGGGGCGTTTGACGATCACGTGAAGTTATTTGTGCCCGATCAGGTAGGGGAAAAACCGGTGATGCCAACCTTGGGCGAGAAAGGCTTGGTGTTCCCTGAAGACAAAGCTAAGCCCGCGATGCGTGATTACACGCCACGGCGCTACGATCCCGTAAAAAACGAGCTTGAGGTGGATTTTGTCTTGGATCACGAAGGGCCTGCAACCGATTGGGCGAATCAGGCCAAACCCGGGCATTACTTAGGTGTAGCGGGGCCACGTGGTTCGTTTGTGGTGCCTACTGCTTTTGACTGGCACTTGTTAATTGGCGACGAAACCGCCATTCCTGCTATCGGTCGTCGTTTAGAAGAGTTGCCGGCCACCACTAAAGCCATTGTGGTCATTAAAACATCGAAAGATAGTTCCCGTATTGCGTTGACGAGCCAATGTCCTGTGGAAGAGTATTGGGTAAGTGAAGAAAGTCAGACCCCTACAGAAATCGGCATACTTGAAGGGGCAGTACGTCAGCTTCGCTTGCCGGAAGGTGAGGGCTTTGTGTGGGCGGGTGGCGAATATAACGATATTAAAGCCGTACGTCAGTACATTGTGGATGAGTTGGGCATTGATAAAAGCCGTGTCCGTGCTTCCAGCTATTGGCGTGCGACAGCACTTGCAACGCACGAGCAGTTTAACGACTAATCAAAAAAAGGGGCCTAAGCCCCTTTTTTGTTAGCGCTGCACCTTAAGTAATTTGCAGTGAGCCTTCGGCGTTCATGAGCAAGTCAATCACATCAGGGGCCGTAATAACCTCGTATCGAGGGTCCATTTGTTCAGCCGTTAGGCCGTGATGAATCATGCACGAGCTGCAAATGGCGATGCGTCCACCCTTGTTTAAATAATCTTCCAATAAGGTTTTAACGGGCTCAAAGGGTTTACCGATATCCATGCCGTCGGTGGCATTGGGTAAGCCCAGAGCCACCGCATCGGCCATCAAGATAAGCGTGGCACTGTGGCCTTTTAGGGCTGCGTTCTTGGCCATCGTAAACGCTACCGTTACTTTGCTGAGATTACTTTCACCGTCAAACAGGGTGCTGACATAATCAGAGGTTTGCATGGTTGACTCCTTTGGTGGGTAAATGGGTAGATAAACGAAGTGAATAACCGTCGGCTACGGTTCGCTTAGTGGCTGTTGGTCATTGTGGCTTGGCGTTGACGCATCGGACACGTTAGTGAGCGCCATCCCATTGCACTATAGATTAGGATAGTGGAACCTACCCAACCGAGCAAAAAAACGAAGGCTATCAACAGCCAGTCTGCTGGGCCGCCAGCGTCGGTGAAGCCCGAGGCGGACACGCGTACCATAATTACCAAGGCTAAAATGCCCCCAGCAATGCCTACAAGTTGGGCGCGTAGTAGACGTTGAGCGCGAACGCCTTTCTCCCGCCATAGTAAGGCAATGAATGCCACGGCTGTGCCAAGTGCGATAAACAGTAAAGCCCACAAGCCGATTCCCAGCATTTCACTAAAAACGGCAATCAGAGTGGTGAGTTCAATGGTTTCCATGAGAGCCTCCTTAGGCTTTGCCGCGTAGCATGCTGATGTATGTGGGTTTTAACGCCATGGTTTTCATCACCCAACTTATCCACAGCTCTTCCAGCGGTGCGATCAGGCCAGGGAAAGAGGGCTTTAGATTATTGTGATAATCGAATTCAACCAACATGGCGCGACCTAATTGGGTAATTAAAGGGCAGGAGGTATAGCCATCGTAAAAAGCATCCGACTGGCGGCCTTGAATATCAGCGATTAGATGCTGCACCATGACGGGTACTTGCCATTTCACGCTAGCAGCTGTTTTGCCCTTAGGCACGCCAGCAATATCGCCTACGCCAAAAACGTTGGGGTAACGGGAATGCCGTAGCGTATTGCGATCAACCTCTAGCCAGCCCTCGTCTGCCCAAGCACCGCTTTGCCACGGCAACGGGCTATTGCGGATGGGCTCAGGTGCCAGCATAGGTGGAATGACGTTAATGAAGTCGTAGTCTTGTTCTTCCTGACCTTCTGGGGTGCTGAAGGTGGCAATGCGTTTGCTTGGGTCGATGGCAATAAGGCGACGGTTGTAATTAACGTGTATGCCCCGCTCTTGGTACAGCATACGTACTTTTTCTGACACGATGGGCACACTAAACAACACGTGGTTATTCGCGTTGTAAACAACTTCTGCGTTGTGGCGCTGCTTTTTGCGCTGTAGGTAGTCTTCTACGATGAAAGTGTATTTCAAAGGGGCGCCGGCGCATTTCATTTCTGTATTAGGGCGCAATAATACGGCTTTGCCGCCTTGATCTGAAAAGGCGGACAACAGTTGCCAGGTAGCATGGGCTGCTTCCGGGCTATGGTAAATGCTACCCAACCCATTTGTACCAATTAAAGAGGTATCCATGCCCTCGATGCGTTGGTATTCCAGCGATAAACCGGTCGCTACGATTAAGTAGTCATAAGGGTAAGAGGTACCGCTATCCGTCACCACCTTATTAGCTTCTGGGTCAAACTCCGCCACTTTTTCTGTCACGAGTTCCACGTTTGAGGGCACGTAATCGGTGGTTTTAGAGCTAACATAACTCGGGGGTTTAACGCCGGCTGCGACCAGTGTAAAACCGGGTTGATAGTAGTGTTGAGCACGGCTATCAATTAAAATAATGCGCGCACCATCTAATAGCTGGGATAAGCGCGAGGCCGCCGCTAAACCAGCGGCACCAGCCCCTGCAATCACGATACGAGCGGTGGTTTTGGTTTTTTCAGCGGCGCTTGCCGTTTGTAACGGTACGGCTGTGCTTACCGCACCTGCTGCCAATAATTTTAGGAAGTCTCTCCGGTGTTCCTGTGGTAGGGTTAGGTCAGGATCACGGTGGTGACGTTTGGGATCTGCCATGGTGTTTCCTTTAATAAATTGCGAAAGTTTTATTTCGCTTATTTATATAAGATAACACTAAATTAGAATTTACTTAAGTACAGTATTTCATGATGTTGAGCGATAAAGACAGAGCTTTCATGCAAGAAGGGGCCGGAAAAGCGGCTGCATTACTGCGCGCGATTGGGAACGAGCACCGTCTATTAATTCTATGTTTGCTCATTGAGTTCGAGGAACTCAGTGTGGGCAGCATGATGGAATACACGCAGTTAAGCCAGTCTGCCTTTTCACAACATCTGTCTAAAATGCGCGAGGAAGGTTTGGTTAGCTACCGACGTGAATCTCAAACGCTGTATTACCGCATTGAGAATACCGACGTTAAAAAATTAATTGCCCCTTTGAAGGACATTTTCTGTCCTTAGATTTCCGCACATTTTTGCTGGTACACGCTCTTTCTAAGCGCTAAGGAGCTGTATTGCTTCGTGCTTTTCGCAAAAAATTCTCTAACTGTTTCGTTTTTGGTTGTGCGATTTTGACTGCATTTTTTCATTGCAAAAAATCTTATTTTTATCGTTTTATATCAATATCTTATGTTCTAGTCTTCTGGTTTGATAATGTAAATGATTTGTAAGATTGTAACTACAATGTTACACAGCATCGGTTAATTTGCTTTGTTTTTGTGTCGCAGCCATAATCGTTGTATAAACACTCAAAACAATGTTCAAGCTATGCTTTTAAGCAAGCTCCCATTTACTGAAAACAACATAATGCAGGGGACAGGTAAATGGTTCTTGATAGTGCGCATCACGCGCTAAGAATCCGTCGGTTGGTGGCTAAGGGCATGTTGCCCACCGCTGATGTAAGTGAAGTGGTTTTAAATTCGTGGAAGCGGTGCATGGAAGATTACGGTCTAAAACCCGAGTCAACCCAGCTACCGCCGGTGTTAACGCGCGCTGAATTTCTCGAACGCCATGAATGCTCGGGTAAGTTGCTTTACGAGGCCGGCCCCGAAATGGAACTGCTGTATCACCAGTTGGGTGACAGCCAGTTAGTAGTGGTCTTGGTTGACCGAGACGGTACTATTCTGCATTTAGTGGAGTCGCCCGATCTGCAGGAAGAGTTAGCTGCGCTTAATTTACGACGAGGCGCCGTTTGGAGCGAGCGTTATGCGGGTAGTAACGGTATCGGTACATGTTTACACACCACGGCTCCTACTTTAATTCAGACGACCGATCATTTTTTCCACAAACATACGTTATTAACCTGCGCTGCGGTACCGATCTATGATCCGCGAGGCGAGCTTATTGCTGCGCTAAATGTCACCGGCACAAGCGGTTCGATGCCGAACTCATCCATGGCGTTGATTAATTTGGCCGCGCGCATGGTAGAAAACCGCTTAATGGATGCGGCATGTGCTGATGCCTTATCCATCTATTTTCATGTGCAGCCCGAACGTGCGAACACGGTGTATGGTGGGCGGCTGATGTTAAACCCTGAAGACGGCTCGATCGTGGCGGCCAACCGAAATGCATTGTTGCTATTGGGTATACAGCATGCATCGGAGCTTCATGGGCGCAGCATTGAAAGTGTATTCCAACTGCCGTTTCACACGCTTTTGCAAAAAAGCATTGAGCATTCGTTCCAGCCCATGCCCGTTTTCAGTTCAGGGGTGGGGAACCGGTTTTTTGCCGTTGCACAGTATTCGCAGAAAAAACTGTCCTACTTATTGGCCAGTGGCGAGCATGTTGAGTTGCTAAAGCTTCCGGTTGCTGCAGAGCAAGCCACTGAAATTATTCATAACGATGCTAAACCAAAGCCAACGGTTACTGAGTTCGGCGACTCGGAGATTGATGCGAGTTTTGAACAAGCCTTAAAAGTGGCAAAATTTCACGTCCCAATTTTGATTCAAGGGGAGGTGGGTACTGGCAAAGAACATTTTGCGAAGGCCTTTCATCAAGAGGGTGAGCGTCAGTCGCATGCGTTCGTTAGCTTGGATTGTATGGCCTTGGCTCAGGACCAGTCTGATGAAACCTTGATAGCCGAATCGCGTACCACTACCGAACAACTGCTAGCATCAAAAATAGCACAGGCTAAGAATGGGGTGCTGTTTATCGATAAAGTGGAAGAGCTTTCTTTGTCTGCTCAGGGGCAACTGTTACGAGCCCTAGACGAGCATGAAGGTTTAGGTCCAGAGCAGCAGCCTTTGTTGATCACAGCCAGTACGGGTCGATTATTGGATCGAGTGCAACAGGGGCATTTTAGGGCCGATTTATATTATCGAATCAGTGGTTTTGAGCTAAACCTGAAGCCGTTACGCGAACGGTCGCAAAAAGCGCAATTGTTCCGCGCTATGCTTAACCACGAAGGCTATCAGGGGAGCATTAGTGAGGCTGCGGAAAAGCAGCTCTTAGCCTATCAGTGGCCAGGCAACGTGCGGCAGCTGGCTTATGTTTTAAAAGTGATGCTGGCACAAGCCGATAACAAAGACATCTTAGATGAACAGCATGTGCCTGTTTATTTGTTCTTACGCGAGTCTGCGGTTTCGCCGTCACTAAGCTCAGACACTCCAGCACCGTTGAAAGAGGTGGCGCTACGTAGTAGCCCTATAGAGCTTTCTGCTTCACAGCCGGAGGAAACGGTTGAGGGTCTAAACCCGCTTGAACAAACTGAACGTTTAACCTTGTTGCGGTTGCTCGAAGATAGTCGTTGGAACATTAGTAGTGTGTCCAAGCAACTGGGAATGAGTCGAAACACCCTTTATAGACGATTACATCGTTTGCAAATTCCGCTGCGCTCCGAATAGCGGGTGTAAGAGGGTGAAGATCGGTTTAGTGCATGATTAAGGCGATGCAGGGGTCAGACATTAAAGCTGCCGTGCGGCCTCTTGTAGCGCCCGATGCATCGCGGGTTCATGTGCTAAGTGTTTAGCATCAACCAGTTGGGTTTGCATGCTCGGCATGTGTCGAGTCAGCCATGTCAGATTTGAGGGTGGGCATAAGGGATCATGCCTGCCATGAATCGCCACGCCGCCTATGCCGTGCTCATAAGCACGACGCGCCTGAGCCGCTAAATAGTCACTCGACATAAAGCAGTTACGCATTAAATAATGGCTTTGAATATGGTATTTGCCACGCAGGCGTTCGGTTTTGGGTGTGCTGGGCGCCAGCGGGCGAGGTGGTTTGTGCGGCAGCAATAATGCGCGCTCCAAGTTGCTGTAGGCGTTGGCGATTGCCCCAGCATAGGGGCCGGGCGATTGCAGTTGATCGTAAATGGCTGCCAATAGCGCCGTTGGGTCGCTCGCATTAACGAGTGAGCTTAAATGTTGCCATGCTTTGGGGTGACGATAACGGCTGCGATACAGCAAATTGCGCACCTCATTGGGGGTGGCTAAAAATAAACTCCGCAACAAAAGGCTTTGTACGGCTCCCGGATGCGCGCCCGCATACGCTAAGGCTAAGCTGGCCCCCCACGATCCACCGTAAACATGCCAGCGTGGGATGCCTAGATACCGGCGAACAGTTTCAATATCTCGAATCAACCATGCTGTGGTGTTTTGGTGCACGCGACCTTGTGGGCGAGAACGTCCGCAACCTCGCTGGTCAATCATGACCAATAAGAAACGTTCTAAGTCGAAAGGAGCCGCCATGGCATCGTTACATCCTGAGCCGGGGCCGCCATGTAAAGCCACCATTGCTTGACCATCTCGGTGTCCTAAAAGCCGCACAAAAATACGATGAGAACCCACGCTAGGAAGGTAAAACTGTTGCGAAATATGCTGATCAGGGTATTCCCTGTAATGGCTTGGAGGTGAGCTATTAGGCATGCAAAATGGTCGAATAAAGGGTCAGTCTGTGTCAGGAGTGGGGCACTTGTTCTAGATGAATGGTCTTGTATAAGTTATTGAATAATAAGCTATCTTGTTTTCTTTTTATTTTTGGCTAGACTGGATTTAAGTGCTCCAAGTGTATGCACTCTAGTCCTTATTACAACTGTACCTAAGTCTTTCCCCGTGTGTGTTTTTCTAAGGAGGTTTTATGAAGTGGAGTAAACCGTCGTACGTGGATTACCGATTCGGCTTCGAAATCACGATGTACATCGCCAATCGTTAACCCCTTTATCAACAAGGCATCTGGCGGCACTGCCGCCAGATTAACGCAGCATGAAAATAAAAATAGTAGGATCCGCTGCCGGTGGAGGCTTTCCGCAGTGGAATTGCAATTGTCCAAACTGTAAGGGCTTGCGCGAAGGAACCATACAGGCTGTGCCAAGAACGCAGTCATCCATTGCAATTAGTACCAACGGCGATGACTGGCTATTGATCAATGCTTCGCCTGATCTATTACAGCAAATTCGTGATAACCCAGAACTACAGCCAGCCCGCTCTATACGAGACACGGGAATCGCTGCCGTATTACTTACCGATGCGCAAATTGATCACGTAACCGGCTTATTAATGTTGCGCGAGTATGCACGGCCTTGGCCCTTATACACCACCCCAGTCGTGTGGCGCGATCTGTCTACGGGTTTTCCCATTACATCGATTTTGAGCCATTACTGTGGGGTCGAACACCGAGAAATTCCGCTTGATCAGCAAGCAGTTAGCGGCTTGGATTTTCTACAAAATGTGCGTATTACTGCTATTCCCTTAACGAGTAAAGCGCCGCCGTATTCGCCAAATCGTCATAACCCAATGCTGGGTGACAACATTGCTTTATGGATTGAAAACGTAGCTTCTGGCCAATGTGTATTTTATGCACCGGGCTTGGGTGAGCCTGACGAGCAACTGGTTACTTATATGCGTAGGGCGGATGTGGTGTTGGTAGATGGCACGCTGTGGGCTGAAGATGAAATGATCAACTTAGGGCTCTCAGGGAAAAAATCCTCTGAAATGGGGCATTTGGCCTTGTCGGGCTCGGGCGGGATGATTGAATTGCTGCAAAGCTTAGATTCGTCTGATCACGTGCCCCGCAAAGTGTTGGTACACATTAACAATAGTAATCCCATTCTACGAGAAGACTCAGCCGAGCGCGCTGAGTTAACGCAGTACGGTATCGAGGTGGGATACGACGGAATGACGTTTGAGGTGTAATGATGACGGTAAATGAAGCGGCATGGAGTTTGGCGGAATTCGAAGAAAAATTACGCGCCTTAGAAAGTCATTACCATATTCATCATCCCTTTAATCGTAAATTAAATAGCGGTCAGTGCAGTCCAGAGCAAATTCGAGGCTGGGTTGCTAACCGCTTTTACTACCAAATTAGCATCCCAATTAAAGATGCGGCGATTATGTCCAACTGTACAGACCGAGAAACACGGCGTCGTTGGGTATTACGCATATTGGATCATGATGGCTGGGAAGATAACCCAGGTGGCATTGAAGCATGGGCGAATTTAGGGGAAGCCGTAGGCCTAAGCCGTGATGAACTATGGTCGTTACACCACGTATTGCCGGGTGTTCGCTTTGCCGTGGATGCGTACGTGAATTTTGCTCGTCGGGCGCCATGGCAAGAGGCTGTGTGTTCTTCGCTAACCGAAATGTTCGCCCCCAAAATTCACCAAGATCGCTTAGCTAATTGGCCTGAGCACTATCCGTGGATAGAGGCGAAGGGCTTGGATTACTTTCGTTCGCGTGTGCCTTTAGCAAAGCGCGATGTAGAGCATGGTTTAGCGGTCACGCTGGAACACTTTAAAACACGTAAGCAGCAAGAACGGGCGGTTGAGATTTTGCAGTTCAAGCTGGATGTGCTGTGGAGCATGATGGATGCCATGGAAAAAGGATTGCCCGCATGACGCCCTTAAGCCCTGACAGTCGGCCCGTTTTAAAGTCGTTATTTCGCCTGCAGTGGGAAGAAGCGCAGCAGGCACATGTGTTGCTGTATCCTGAAGGCATGGTCAAGCTTAACGACAGCGCTGCGGAAATATTGAAATACTGCACTGGCGAATATACCGTAGAAGCCATCTGTGTAGACTTGCAGCAGCGTTTTGAGGTTGACGATTTACGCGACGATGTCATGCAGTTTTTAGAACATGCTGTAGAGCGTGGGTGGCTGCAGTATTAAATTAAGAGGTCAACACCATGACGGCGATGCATCCTCCTGAAACTGGGCCGTGCTACTGGTTACTGGCAGAGTTAACCTATCGTTGTCCTTTGCACTGCGCATTTTGCTATAACCCCGTTGATTACAGTGGCGTTGGTGCCGAATTAGACACTGCAGCGTGGTTGTCGGTGCTGGATCAAGCCCGCGCCATGGGTGCTGTACAGCTGGGCTTGTCAGGTGGCGAACCTTTATTAAGAGCCGATCTTGAAGAAATCGTCGCGCATGCCCATAAGTTGGGCTTTTATATCAACTTACTAACCTCGGGCGTGGGCCTTAAGCCCGAGCGTTTAATGGCCTTAAAAGAAGCCGGTTTAGATCATATTCAATTGTCGTTCCAAGACTCGACTCGTGAACTGAATGACTTCTTATCCAACACGCGCACCTTCGATTTAAAGCGCAATGTAGCACAGATGATTAAGCAGGCCGGGTATCCGATGGTGATGAACTGCGTCATGCATCGCTATAATCTGCCGCATATCGAGCAAATTATGGATATGGCGGTAGACATCGGTGCCGAGTACCTAGAGCTGGCCAATACGCAGTATTACGGCTGGGCGCTAAAAAATCGCCATCAATTATTGCCTACGGCTGAACAGTTAGCTGAGGCCGAAG
>DATGRU010000088.1:0-5379 GCA_035303295.1 Paenalcaligenes sp. | reverse complement strand
TGCTCATGGTTTCTCGATTCTTTATAACCAAGTTGTTCCACGTGCTGACTTAGACGTAATCATGGTTGCGCCTAAAGCTCCTGGTCACACAGTACGTGGTACGTACAAAGATGGCGGCGGTGTACCTCACCTGATCGCTGTACACCAAGATAAATCTGGCGCAGCTCGCGATTTGGCTTTGTCCTACGCTAGCGCTAACGGTGGTGGTCGTGCCGGTATTATCGAAACAAACTTCCGCGAAGAAACTGAAACTGACTTGTTCGGCGAGCAAGCCGTACTGTGCGGTGGTGCTGTTGAGCTGATCAAAGCCGGTTTCGATACACTGGTAGAAGCTGGTTACGCTCCAGAAATGGCTTACTTCGAGTGCTTGCACGAACTGAAGCTAATCGTTGACCTGATCTACGAAGGCGGTATCGCCAACATGAACTACTCCATCTCGAACAACGCCGAGTTTGGTGAGTACGAAACAGGTCCGAAAATCGTTACCGATGAAACACGCAAAGCCATGCGTCAGTGCTTGGCCGACATCCAAAACGGTGTTTACGCGAAAAACTTCATCCTTGAGCACGCTGCTGGTGCACCGACACTAACCGCTCGTCGCCGTATCAACGCCGATTCGCAAATCGAGCAAGTGGGTAGCCAACTGCGCGCGATGATGCCTTGGATCGCAGCCAACAAGTTGGTAGATAAAAGCAAAAACTAAGCTCATATAGCTTAGAATGTTGCGATAAACCCTGTTTCAAGTCGCTGTTGGGTGGCTTGATGCAGGGTTTTCTTGTTTCTGGGCATAACGCAATAGGTTATGCTTTAACTTTATGATTGTTGCGCATTTAACGTATGCCCATTAAAACTCCTGAAGAAAAGCGCCGGCGCGGCATTTATTTGCTGCCTAACGCATTCACCACGGCAAACCTGTTCGCAGGCTTTTATGCTGTCGTTCAAGCCATGAATGGTCGTTTCGAGGTTGCGGCGATCGCCATTTTTCTGGCGTTGGTCTTTGATGGTATGGATGGCCGAGTTGCCCGTTTAACTAACACCCAATCCGCGTTCGGTGAGCAGTACGACTCCATGGCGGATTTAACCTCTTTCGGTATCGCTCCTGCTTTGGTGATGTACGTGTGGGCTTTACAAAGCTTGGGTCGATGGGGTTGGTTGGCCGCCTTTATTTTTGTGGCAGGTGCCGCACTTCGGCTGGCCCGCTTCAACACCAACATCGCGGTAGTCGATAAACGATTTTTTCAAGGCTTGCCCAGCCCTGCGGCTGCGGCGCTTATCGCCGGTTTTGTGTGGCTGGCAGTGGATAACAAACTGCGAGTTTCCGGCGAACCCTTAGCGTGGTGCGCGTTTGTATTAACCATCTATGCTGGTGTGGCGATGGTGTCCAATGCGCCGTTTTACAGTGGGAAGTCCTTTGCTGTAGGTAAAAGTGTTCCGTTCTGGGGGATCTTACTGCTGGTGCTGTTGTTCGTTTTTGTCTCGTCCGACCCACCAATCGTGCTGTTTTCCCTGTTTATTGTTTATGGCTTATCGGGTTGGGTGGTCATGGCATGGCGCTGGCGCCGGGCACGACAGCTTATTGACCAGCGGCGCGTAGTAGAGGAAGAAACTAAAGAAGAGCCGAGGCTGTAAAAGTTTAGTTGCTACGATGGTAGTGTGCTATTACTTAGGTGTATCCGCTTCGCTAACAACTCATTAAGCTCGTTGTGGGTGGAGAGATAGCAGTTTAAAGAGGGCGGCCTTGTCGGGGCCGCCTTTGCGTTATGGCCCATTATAGGAATGGAAACAAGCCGTCTCGCAAATCAAGCGGGTCGGGCCCAGAGTGATAATGCACTACTTGGTCGTCATCATTGAAATAGATGGTCACCATGCCGTTAAACGCACCGCTTTGTCTATAGCGGTACGACCATGTTTTCATCGGCACGCCACGTAGGGGGATTACCGCTACCTCAGCAGGTGGTCCAAACCAGCACTGTACACGTGCTGCAGGCCAGTAGCCTTCTTGTAATCGAGCGAACTCGGTGTCTGACAGCATCTGGCGCATGGCAATGACGTTATCGTTACTATCCAGCTCGGCCGTCCACGCGTATTGCCCCATTGGCTGGGTTGTCCATGTTGCTAGCTGTTTGCCATCATCCACGCAGCGAGTATGCGGGTTACCGTAGGACTGAATAACATGGTTTAAGGAGGTACCCGGATTAATACTGCTCATGCTGGTGCATGATGCTAACAAACCCAGCGTTAGTAAAAGGCCAGCTTTATGAATAGCGTTTCGCATAAACCGAATACTCCTGACGATAAATGTAGGCAGGTGCTACTATTTTGACGTATAAACGATCAGAATAGTGAATCTCTTTACCTAAGCACACATTATTTCGTTATAATTCACGGGATTTGCTAAATTCTTGGCAAAGGTTTATTTAACGTCACGTCAAGGCTCCTCGGCCTTGTCGCATGTCATAGAGGATATAACATGTCTACAGAAGTGAAAAAGTCCGATATCGTATCGGCACACCAACGTAAAGAAGGTGATACAGGTTCGCCTGAAGTACAGGTTGCATTGTTAACTGCACGTATTACTCATTTAACCGAGCACTTCAAAACACACGTTAAGGATCATCACTCCCGTCGTGGTCTGCTGCGCATGGTTAGCCGTCGTCGCAAATTGCTCGATTATTTGAAAGATCGTAAGCCCGATGCTTATCGCGATTTGATCGAAAAGCTCGGTCTGCGCAAGTGATATATCGGGGTACGCCCCGCGCGAAATAACCGTGCCTGCTACGCAACTGTGTCGTAGCAGGCACGGTTTTTTATTGTAAGGAACTGAATAATGTTCAATAAAGTTACTAAAAAATTCCAGTATGGCGAGCACGAGGTTGTGCTTGAGACTGGCGAGATCGCTCGTCAGGCCTCTGGCTCGGTATTGGTTTCTGTTGAGGATACCGTTATCTTGGCTACTGTTGTGGGTGCTAAAAACGCAAGACCCGGTCAAGACTTCTTCCCCTTAACTGTTGATTACGTAGAAAAAACCTATGCTGCCGGTCGTATTCCTGGTGGCTTTTTTAAACGCGAAGGTAAGCCTTCCGAGCGCGAAACGCTAACATCGCGTTTAATCGATCGTCCCTTACGTCCCTTGTTCCCTGAAGGCTTCTACAACGAAGTTCAGGTAATTATTCACACGCTGTCGGTTGACCCCGAAATTGATCCGGTTATCCCAGCCTTAATTGGTGCGTCGGCAGCGTTGTCCATTTCCGGTATCCCTTTTGACGGCCCGGTGGGTGCCGCTCGCGTGGGTTACGTGAATGGCGAATACGTATTAAACCCCAGCAGCACAGCAATGGCTGAAGAGTCCAAGCTCGACTTGGTGGTAGCGGGTACTGAAGCGGCCGTGTTGATGGTTGAGTCTGATGCACAGCAGCTGTCTGAAGACGTTATGTTGGGCGCAATTGCCTTCGGTCATCAGCAAATGCAAGCAGCCATTAACGCTATTCACGAATTGGTGGAAGAGGCAGGCAAGCCCGAATGGGATTGGCAACCAGCTCCAGCTAACGAGACGTTAATTCAAGCTGTTAGTGCCTTGGCTTTAGACGACCTTAAAGCGGCTTACCAAATTCGTGAAAAACAGGCGCGTACACAAAAGCTAAAAGAAGTTAGCCAAAAAGTGAAAGCCGCCTTGGCTGAGCAAGCAAACGGCGAAGATGCCCCCGATGGCGTAGAGGTCGACAATATTTTGTTCAACCTTGAAAGTAGCATCGTACGTAGCCAAATTCTAAATGGCGAGCCACGTATTGATGGTCGTGATACGCGCACTGTGCGTCCTATCGAGATTCGCTTGGGTGTATTGCCACGCGCGCACGGTAGTGTGCTGTTTACGCGTGGTGAAACACAGGCTTTGGTTGTGTCCACCTTGGGTACACGTCAAGACGAGCAGATTCTTGATTCCGTTATGGGTGAGTCGCGCGATCGCTTCATGCTGCACTACAACTTCCCACCGTTTGCTACAGGCGAAACTGGTCGTTTTGGTGCGCCTAAGCGTCGTGAAATTGGTCATGGTCGTTTGGCTAAGCGTGCTTTGGCACACTTGCTGCCCGCAGCAGAAGATTTCCAGTACTCCTTGCGCGTAGTGTCCGAGGTTACCGAGTCTAACGGTTCTTCCTCTATGGCTACTGTATGTGGTGGTTCCTTAGCGCTAATGGACGCGGGTGTACCCATCACTAACCACGTTGCCGGTGTGGCCATGGGGCTGATCAAAGAAGGTGGTAAGTTTGCCGTATTGACCGATATTTTGGGCGATGAAGATCACCTAGGTGATATGGATTTCAAAGTAGCCGGCACAGAAAACGGTATCACAGCTTTGCAAATGGACATCAAAATCCAAGGTATCACCACCGATATCATGCAGGTTGCACTGGCTCAGGCTCGTGAAGGTCGTCTACACATTCTTAATCGCATGGAGCAAGCGTTGGAGGGCTCTCGTACCGAGCTGTCCGCTTTTGCACCACGCATGATTAGCGTGAAGATCAACCCTGAAAAAATCCGTGATGTTATTGGTAAGGGTGGTGCAACCATTCGCGCCTTAACCGAAGAAACTGGTACTCAAATTGATATTGGTGACGACGGTACCATTACTATTTCTAGCGCAGATTTAGAAAAAGCGCACGAGGCCGAGCGTCGTATTAAAGAGCTTACCGCAGAGGTTGAGGTAGGTCAGGAATACGAAGGTCCAGTACTTCGCTTGCTGGATTTCGGTGCAATCGTTCAAGTGTTGCCAGGTCGCGATGGCTTGCTGCACATTTCTGAAATTGCTAACTACCGTATCGCTAACATCAACGATGTGCTGAAAGTGGGTCAGCAAGTGAAAGTGAAAGTCATCGAAGCCGATGAAAAAGGTCGCTTACGCTTGTCCATGAAAGCGATTGGCGGTATTGAGGCACAAGGCGGCCCACAAGGCCCTGCAGCCGCGTCATCCGACGAGTAAGCGCTACGTAGCAGTCATAGCTAAACGCTATACAACAGCGCCCCTTCGTTAAGAAGGGCGCTGTTTTTGTTTATGGGGTAGGGCGGTATGTGAAACGCGGCGTCTGGGCCATTTTAAGCAGGCACAAAAAAAGCCCCTTAAAAAAGAGGCTGATTTTATTTACCATCAAATGATGGTGCACCCACCCGGAATCGAACCGGGACGACCAGTGGTCGAGAGATTTTAAGTCTCTTGCGTCTACCTATTCCGCCATGGGTGCGGAAGTACAACTTTTATGGCGGAAGCGGTGAGATTCGAACTCACGGATGGGTTACCCCATCGCTGGTTTTCAAGACCAGTCCATTCAACCACTCTGGCACGCTTCCTTTGGCTGCGATACACGGCCAATTAAGGCAGGCGTACTG
>DATGRU010000087.1:0-5107 GCA_035303295.1 Paenalcaligenes sp. | reverse complement strand
GCTCTGGCAACCGTCGCCCCCTTAGTCATGTGTGGCGGTGTGGGCTTTTTATGGGGAAAACGCAAACTGGCTTTTGATGCCGAGTTCGTCTCTACCCTTGTCACCATTGCCGGTGTACCCGCCTTAATTTTTCACACGCTCTACACCACCAGTATTGATAACAGCTCGTTGCTGGATATCAGCTTCGCCTCCACCCTGTCCATTGCTGTGTCCTTGGGGCTATGTTGGCTGGTGCTCAAACTCTGCCGCGTTCCAATACGAGAAAACTGGCAATTGGCCAGCTTCCCTAACTCGGGTAACTTGGGCTTACCGCTTTCAGCTCTGGCCTTTGGCGAAGTAGGTTTATCGGTAGCCGTGGTCTTTTTCGCGGTGGCCACCTTTTTACACAACACAGTGGGTTTACGGACCATTTCCAAAGATGAACAAGGCGGCAATGCCAAATTGTTGGTTATGGGTTCTGCTGTATTGGCGGTAGCGGCACGATTAAGCGGCTTAACGCTACCTGAGTGGTCTTTAAATGGTTTAGAACTGATTGGCAGCATTACGGTGCCGTTAATGCTATTTAGCCTTGGGGTGACCTTATCCTCGATTTCCACCAAAGGCTTGAAGGCAGGATCCTTCGTGGCCACGTTGCGTTTAAGCGCTGGCCTTGTTAGTGCTGTGATTGCATGCTGGATATTGGGTACAACGCCTTTATTGTCCGCCATTATGGTTCTACAAATGACCATGCCTTGCGCTGTATTGGGGTATGTGTACGTAGCCCGCTATGCACCGTCTAATGGGCAAGTTGCCGCCAGTGCGGTGCTGATGTCCACCCTTGTTTTCTTAGCGGGCTCGCCCTTACTGATCGCCGCCTTAAAACTGGCATACAATTTTTAAACCGTTGTTAGGGCGACTAGGCACGCACGGATTGGGCGCCTGCCTACGCCCTTAGCCCAAAATCTAAGGCTAAACAGGGGTAAAAAAGTGAATCACGTGCAACATTCTTGAAAAAAAATTCTGTTAGTGGCCCTGTGAGCATGCGCAAACGCGCTTTAGAACTTTATAATTAATGCAAACAGTACCACTTAGATGCGAGCCCTGATAGTATAAAGGGTCGCATTGTCGCGATACGTTTTACGTTATCAGCCACGGCTGACCAACTGAGGCTTCTTGCCAAAACATAGATGACGACCATTGCAGTCCCACAACGGGCCACCCTCGCTGTGCTTGCGGCTCAATAATTCGTAAAAATCCGCATGCTCGATCAGCAGCGCCTTACATCGATTGGCTTTGGGAAGAGGCCATCACCTTTTTCTTTCTCTGCATAGGCATTCGTGTCTTGAACAAACCTGTCTTATGAGCACCTCCAACCTCTCACGCATCGAACACGACCTACTTGGAACACGAGAGATCCCAGGCGACGCTTACTATGGCGTACAAACTCTACGTGCTGCTGAAAACTTCGACTTAACCGGCACCACCCTTGCCAATTACCCCAAGTTCATCATCGCACTGGCGATGGTTAAGCGCGCCGCGGCGGCCGCTAACCACAAGCTGGGCCACTTGGACGAAACGAAGTTTAAGGCTATTGAGCAAGCCTGTAAGCGCATTATCAACGGTGAGTTCCACGATCAGTTTATCGTTGACATGATCCAAGGCGGCGCAGGTACCTCAACCAACATGAATGCCAACGAGGTAATTGCCAACGTCGCGCTGGAAATTCTGGGCCACCAAAAAGGTGATTACCAGCATCTACATCCTAATAACCATGTCAACATGGCGCAATCCACGAACGACGCCTACCCCACGGCAATTCGCGTCGGTCTGTTATTAAGTGTGGAAGCCCTGTGTCACAGCTTGAGTGCCTTAATTCGGGTTAACCGTCAAAAAGCTGAAGAGTTCTCAACGGTATTAAAAATGGGCCGCACACAAATGCAAGACGCTGTGCCCATGACCTTAGGCCAAGAGTTCCAAAGCTTTGCCACCACGCTGGAAGAAGATGTTTTCAGTCTGCAGCGCCTGTCACCTGAACTACTGGAAGCCGTTAACTTAGGTGGTACAGCCATTGGTACCGGTATTAATGCCGACCCCGATTACCAAGCCGCCGCCGTAGCGTTCTTGGCCCAGTTCAGTGGCTTAAACATCAAAGCCGCACCCGACCTCATCGAAGCCAGCTCGGATATGGGCGATTTTGTGCTGTTTTCCGGCATGTTAAAGCGCACTGCCGTCAAACTCTCTAAAATCTGCAACGATTTGCGCTTGCTTTCCAGCGGCCCACGTGCCGGTATTGGTGAAATCAATCTGCCCGCACGTCAGCCCGGCAGCTCCATCATGCCCGGTAAAGTGAACCCTGTAATCCCTGAAGCCGTTAGCCAAGTGGCCTTCGAAGTAATGGGTAACGATTTAGCCCTTACCATGGCGGCCGAAGCAGGCCAATTGCAGCTTAACCCCATGGAGCCGCTCATCGCTTACAAACTGTTCAGCTCTATCGATGTACTGGTACGTGCTATCGATATGCTGCGCATCTACTGCGTTGAAGGCATCACTGCCAACACTGTGCACTGCCAAGACTTGGTTCACAAATCCATTGGTTTAATCACCGCACTGAACCCCTACATTGGTTACGAAAACTCCACCCGCATTGCTAAAGAAGCACTGGAAACCGGTCGGGGTGTGCTTGAGCTAGTACAAGAACAGTGCTTGCTCGACGAAACCTTATTAGCCGATGTGCTGCGACCTGAAAACATGATTGCACCACGCAAATGTAAATAAGCGACTCGTGTAATAATGTTGGAAAAGCCACTGTTTAACAGTGGCTTTTTTATGAGTGCCTCGCAATGCCCTGCCTTGTCGTAGCCATGTGCTCTGTCACTCGGCTACGCCGACATGCGGGTAAACACAGTAGTCGACTCTATTCACTATCAATCCATCTGTAATAACGGTCTGCATTATGGGATTTGACGCAGTAATTTTTGATTGTGACGGCGTGCTTGTAGACAGTGTGCCCGCCACACTGAATATCCTACGCGACATGCTCGCCGATATAGGCTGGCCTCTAAGTGTCGAGCAGTGCCAAACTCTATTTGTGGGCACCTCAACCACCCATAGCTTAGATCTAATCAAAGAGCACGTAGGAAAAAAGTTAGAGCAAGACTGGATCGACGAATTCCTGTTGCGGCGGCATCAAGCCATGCGCCAAAAAACTGTAGCCATTCCTGGTATTCACGATTGTTTAAGCCAACTACAAAGCCACTGGCCGCAGCAACTAGCATGCGCCTCGGCAGCACAACTTGATGACATACGTTTGATGTTGGGTTTAGCGCGGCTGGATCTTTTTTTTAACAACCAGCTCTACAGCGGAATGGATGTGCCCTACAACAAACCCTACCCCGATGTATATCAAGCCGCTGCAGCAGGCTTAGGCGTAGCCCCATCCGCTTGCGCGGTCATTGAAGACAGCGTCATTGGAGTACAAGCAGGTGTTAGTGCAGGCGCTACGGTTTTTGCTTATCACACAGGCCAGCGTGGCAACGCGCTGCGTGAAGCCGGAGCCCATTTGGTGTTTAACGACATGCATGAGCTGCCCGAGCTATTAACCCAGCATTGCAGCGCATAAGCCAACACCATTTAACATCAATTTTTCCCTACTTAGGTGGGCACAAAACATTGGTATTCGGGCCGTAAGGGTGCACCACTAATGTGCTGAGTCAAGGCTTCAGCACTGCCTGCAGCCAACGTAAAGCCCAGCGCCCCGTGGCCAATATTTAGCCACAGGTTTTTTAAATGGGGGTGCGGTCCAATAATTGGCTTACCAGTGGGCGTAGCAGGACGCAAACCCGCCCACGGCGTGGCTTGCTCAAAATCCAACGTGGGGAAGGTTTCACCCGCCTGACGTTGTAGCACCCCTAAACGAGAAGGGTTAAGACTGGTACTGGTAGCCCCAATATCCACCATCGCGGCAACCCGCAAACGCTGTGTTAATGGCGCATAAACGATACGGCGCTCGTAATCGGTAATGCTTAACGAAGGCGTGGCAGTAGCGTTTAGTTGCTGGTTAAGTGGCAAGGTTAAGCTGTACCCCTTTAAGGGATAAATTAGCGGTGTATAGCCCGATTTTCGCAATAACGGCACACTGCGCACCCCAGCGGCTACCACCACCTGATCGGCTTGGATAAGACCTTTAGACGTGTGCACACCCAGTACCCGCTGCCCTGCTTGGTGCAAACTCAATACCTCACAGCCCATGTGCGCTGTAAAGCCCGACTGCCTTGTTAAGTAACTAAATAACTGATCGGTGTACTGCTGGCAATCGCCCACCTCTTCATGCGGCGTAAACACCCCACCTGCCAGCGCGGAGGCAATGGGCGATAGCGATGGTTCTAATTCCAGAACCTGAGCGGCAGTTAAGACCTGCTGCGCCGAGCCTAAACTGGCCTGATACGCCACCTGCTTACGGGCTTTTTCAAAAAGAGCAGGGCTACGATAGATAATCAGCTTGCCATTGTCATTCCACGAATAATCTAACTGTACATCGCGGGTGTTCTCGTGCACGATGCTACGACTACGTAAAGCTAACCCCAACAAGTCGGCCGTGCTGCGCCGACTTTGCTCACGGTTGCATGCGGCTAAAAAATGCATCAGCCAACGCCACTGCTGCCAGTCGAATCGAGGGTAAAAACGCAAGGGCGAGGACGGGTTCAGCAGCCACTTAGGTAAATCAGCAAAGACATCGGGGGATGCCAAGGGTGCCACGTAGTTATAGCTAAGCTGACAGCCATTGGCGTAGCTGGCCTCTTGAGCGGGTTGTGAATGGCGATCCACCATACTGACCTGCAGACCTTGCTTAAGCAACAAGTAGGCTGTGTTCACGCCTACTACCCCTGCCCCAATTACCAACACATGCATGGCTTCTCTCCTGTGGCGCATCAATGCGTTGAACGCCATTCTTTGCCTGAACACTTGCTAGTTTAACGTGTTACCTGCATCATACGCCTCGTTACGCTGTACGGGTACAGGGCATAAAAGCCTTTATAAATGGTGCTTTTAAACGCTAAGGCAGGGTTTATACCCAGCTATAAACCCATATAACCGTCATCACAAACCCCTAACGTTAGGGATGCAAATT
>DATGRU010000086.1:0-5272 GCA_035303295.1 Paenalcaligenes sp. | reverse complement strand
GATGAAATTTTTATAGATGGCTTTCATTTGTTGCCTCAGAACTGGGCAGCCATAGAGAACTATAGTGCTGCGCTCACACAGGTACCTTTGCTGCGTTACTTGCTAAACGGGGTCATTGTGTGTGCTGGGATCTTGATATTGCAGGTGCTCGTTGCATTACCTGCAGCATATGTATTCGCTAAAACTGAGTTTCGAGGCAAACGACTAGCTTGGGGATTGGTTTTGCTGTCATTAATGATCCCTTTTCAAGCTACGGCTATTCCGCTTTATATCGTGCTCTACCACTTGGGGCTACTGGACACCACGGCGGCTTTAATTATTCCGTTTATTGCATCGGCTTTTGGTATTTTCCTGATGCGACAGTTCTTTCGCGGAGTGCCTGATGATTTGATTCACGCTGCTCGCTTAGACGGCATGGGGGAGTTCGAGTTGGTATGGCGGATTCTTATGCCCGCAGCGATGCCGGCTTTAATTGCTTTTTCAATTTTCTCGGTGGTTTGGCATTGGAACGACTATTTCTGGCCGCTCTTGGTCATTAACACAATGGACTTGGCCACTCCACCACTGGGCACGATGTTTTTTATGAATGAGGAAGCGGGTACCAATTACGGCCCGCTTATGGCAGGCACCGTCATTATCACGCTGCCATTACTTCTGTTTTTCTTAGTTGCGCAAAAGCGCTTTATTGAAGGCGTCACCCTCTCAGGCGTCAAAGGTTAAAGGGTTACTCATGAAACGATTGATATTGACCAGTACGGTAGCTGGGCTGATGTTAGGTAGCAGTCTGGCTGCTGCCGCTAAGGTAGAACTGATTGTCGATTATCCTTACCCGCAAATGTTTAATAGTGTGCATGAGGAGTTAGCCAAGAAGTTCAATGAAAAATTTCCAGACTACACCGTTAAGTTTAGAGCGCCAACACCCGAGTATGAAACGGCTGCTCAACAGGCGTTACGTCATGCAGTAACGAATCAGCTGGCTGACGTTTCCTTTCAAGGCTTGAATCGTCAGCGTGTTTTTGTAGACCGTGGTATTGCAGTTGACTTAACACCTTTCATTGAAGCTGAAGAGGGTTGGGCTGAACGGGGCTACAGTGAGTCGTTGATGTCATTAGGACAGGTAAATGACGTTCAGTCGGGTATTGGTTTTTCATTGTCGACGCCGATTGTGTACTACAACGCGGATTTGATCCGTGCGGCTGGTGGTGATATAGACGCTTTACCAACAACGTGGGATGACATTATTGCGTTGGCAGATCAGTCTCGAGAAGCCAATCCGGGCACATATGGCTTGCATTACGATTGGGAAATTACGGGTAACTGGCTATGGCAGTCGATGGTGTTTTCTAAAGGGGGCTCCATGCTCGACGAGGCGGAGACCAAGGTGGCGTTTAATAATGCCATTGGCCGCGAGTCAATTGAGCAAATGGGCCGTATGGTTGCTAACGATACGATGCAAAACTACAGCTTTAATGAAGCCTTGCAGCTATTTGTTAGCGGCAAAATGGCCGTGTTTTCTTCCTCAACGTCGCGTTTAACAAGCATTGAAGACCAGATTGGCGATCGTTTCGAGATGGTAACGGGCTTTTTTCCTCTTTATGGTGACGAAGGGCGTGTACCCGCTGGCGGTAATGTAGCAATGATGTTCGCGCAGGATCCTGAGCGTCAAAAAGCGGCTTGGGAATACATCAAGTTTGTCACTGGACCTGAAGGTGCAGTGGTGATGACTAAAAATACGGGCTACTTTCCAGCCAATATGTTGCCGATTGAAGATCCGAACGGTCTAAAAGGTTTTTACGACGAGAATCCAAATCAATACACAGCAGTACAACAGTTGCCGTGGTTAACGGGCTGGTATGCCTTTCCTGGTGAGAATGGTCTGAAAATTACCGACGTGATCAACGACAACTTGCAAACGGTATTTGATAAGTCTGAACAGCCTCTTGTGGCGCTCGACAAAATGAGCGAAGAAGTACAAAAATTGCTGACGCGTTAAGGGGCTGCCGAAATGAAGTTTATCCATTTGACTGATACGCATCTGATCGAAGGCGGCGTTGATTTATACGGTAGTAATCCGAACCAGCGGTTGCGTCAGGCGGTAGCGCATTTGATGGCGCACCAGCCTGATGCTCAAGCTGTGGTTATTACGGGTGATCTTACCCATTATGGCCAAGCTGATGCGTATGATCAGTTGCGCGACATCCTGTCTCCTGTCCCTTGCCCGGTGCACTTAATTCTCGGAAATCATGATAGTCGAGATACCTTGAAAACCTATTTCCCAGCGATCGAGAACGATGCGAACGGGTTTATTCAATACACCAAGGTTTTCGGTGATTATCTAGCTATTTTTCTTGATACCAATGAGCCAGGTGTTAGCTGGGGAGTGTTCTGCGAAAAACGTGCAGAATGGTTGCGTCAACAGTTAGCTAGTGCACAAAAGCCGGTACTACTGTTTATGCATCATCCATTTTTCCCAATTGGGATTCATAGTATGGATGCGATATCACTGAGGGACACTACGCATTTTATGAACGCGATTCAGGGGTATGAGTCTCGTATTCATCAGGTGTTCTTTGGCCATATACATCGGCCCATTACGGGGAGCTACCGAAACATTCCGTTCTTTACGCTAAAAGGCACGAATCATCAGGTAGCATTAGAGTTACATGCTGACGCTAGCGAAGGGATTCCGGGGCGCTTAGAAGCTCCTCAGTATGCGGTAGTTAATTTACTGCCAGATCAAATACTTATCCATAGTGAGGACTATCTGGACGAGCAGCCGCGTTTTTCGTTGAAAGGCTGATGATCTCGGTACTTTAAGACAGCATAAAGCGTTATAAATGCTCCATGTACGGTACGGGCTCTTAACACAAGGTTGTTAAGAGCCCGTTTTATTTTGTGGCGTTTACACGTAAAAGGTAATATTGAGGCAGGAATGTCCGCTCATAATGGACGCTGGATAAGTAGAGGTACTAAGTTCAGTCATTTAAACGTGAAGTGGAACTTAGATCACTCGCACTTATCCAACTAGTCTTGTTTATTGACGGAAGAGTTTTTCATGTCCCTACAGAACGTATTGCAGCAGTTATTACAGTCCGCCCAAGGATTGACACAGCCCAACTCCACGCCGAACACGGGCGCGCAGCGTCAGGAGAGTAAAAGCTCTTTATCCTTAGGGAGCTTTGCTGGCGGAGCCCTCTCGGGTGGGGCTTTAGCCTTATTAATGGGCAATAAAAAGTTCCGAAAAATGGGCGGTAAAGTAGCTACTTATGGTGGTGTTGCAGCGCTAGGTGCGGTGGCCTATCGTGCTTATGACGAGTGGAAAGCTAAGCAAGCACAGCCACAAGCCTCGTCTCAGCCCCAAGCACAACCAGTAGAGCAGTATGTGGCCAACATCCAGCAACTCCCAGCACCGCAATTAGAAAACCAAAGTCGCTTGCTATTAGCTGCGATGATTTCTGCCGCCAAAGCGGATGGACATATTAATCAGCAAGAGCAGCAACTGTTAGATGCTGAGTTTGGCAAGCTGCAAGCGTCGGAAACCGATCGGGCATGGTTAGCGGCACAGCTGCAAAGCCCAGCGGACCCAGCTGCTGTGGCTACCTTAGCAACGACACCTGAAGAAAAAGCTGAGGTTTATTTGGCAAGCTTGCTGGTAACCGAGGCGGATACTTTTATGGAAAAAGCCTACCTCGATGAGTTGGCGCGTCAGCTATCGCTTGAACCGGGATTAAAAGAACATCTAGAGCAAACGGCTTTGTCAGTTCAGCCTTAAGAGTTTGAACTTAAGGATTACCGCTTTAATGAGGCAAAGGCTGGTTTTGTTACTATCAATGATCTGTGTAATGTAAAACATTGAGGTTAGTAGGATGAGCACACAACGCTATCAAAAAGGTATGGATAAACTTCGTGAGTTAACCGTACCGGATGAAACCAGCCCCACCGGCCACATGGATATTGGTGAGGGTTTCAAAGATGTTGCGCCCGATTTACAGCGATTCGTTGTTGAGTTCGCTTTTGGTGATATTTATGCGCGTCCGGGCTTGGATAATAAGCAAAAAGTATTAACGACTATTTCAGCTTTGGTAGCGCAAGGGACGCCCCAAATCGGTATGCATGTTATTACTGGTTTGAACGTAGGGCTTAAACCCGTAGAAATTGTGGGTTGCATCATGCATCTTATTCCCTATGTGGGTTTCCCGCGTGCTTTGAATGCTTTACGGGTAGCGCAAGACGTTTTTGCAGAACAAGGCGTGTCAGTGGAAGACTTAGGGCAGTTTTCTGCCTAAGTGATAGCTAATAAGGGGTCTTATACCTTAGTGGTTCCAGTGTATAGGGCCTCATGCTAAAACGTCTGAAACGGTGTCACTTAAAGGGCTAAAGCTATGTCTGTCTTATCCAGTATTTGGCAAACGGTGCTTTCGGAGTTCTCTGATATTTCAGATGTTCAAGAAGCCACGACGATTGCTCTTAGACTTACTTTAGCCGTTATTTTGGGTGCGGCCATCGGCTACGAACGAGAAAAAAAGGGGAAGGATGCCGGTTTCCGAACCCACATTCTTGTGTGTTTAGGTTGTGCTATTTTTGTATTAGTGCCTGTCATGGGCGGGATGCAAAGTGATGCGGTCAGCCGTATCGTACAAGGCGTCGTGTCTGGTATTGGCTTTTTAGGAGCCGGAGCCATTCTTAAGCAGAGTAGAGGCTCAGAGGTTAAAGGCTTAACGACAGCGGCCAGCATTTGGGTTGCTGCTGGGGTAGGGGTGGCCGTAGGCTACGGTCAGGAAGCCACTGCAGTGGCTAGCACACTGGTGGCGTTGTTTGTTTTAGCTATTTTGGGGCGCCTTGAAAGGGCTACCATGAAGACTGATCAGTCCCACGAGCCATAACACCTTAACGCTGCCAGCGTTAAAGCATGGCAGCGTTAAGCCAGAGCGCTATAGGCGGTGTATAGGGTTCAGAGCATTTTTTCCCGTTGCTGTTCGGCGCGGGATGCGCCAATGGCGGTTTCAACTTGCTTCTGCTCTTCAGGCGGAGGGAGTGCAGCGGGAAAGCCTAGCGATTGAATCCAAAGCTCTCGACCCCATCCCTTAGTGTGATAAAGGTGGTGGCCTTCATCTTGCGCCACCTGATCGTGGGCTTCTTTAAGTGCTTGGGCAAGTTGTTTGTTAGATGATTGTTCCGCTACCACGCCAATTAAGCCCCAGTTCATCGTGTCTTTGGTTTCAGCCAACACCACACATTCGGCCGCTACCAGTTCTGCGGCTTTAGGATCAGC
>DATGRU010000085.1:0-5429 GCA_035303295.1 Paenalcaligenes sp. | reverse complement strand
ATTACTAATGTTATTAATGCGCATCAGTTCAGCCACTGTTTGACCGTGCTGGCGCGCAATTTTAGTTAAGGTATCCCCGCGCTGTACGCGATATTGCCCATCTGCGCCCGACTTTGAACCGGCACACGCTGCCAACAACGCGATGATGCACAGCACCACCAAAATACGAAAAGAAACGAGAAAACGAGAATGCCTTACCATGGGGATGATTCTGATCGCGACGTAAACGCCGCACCTTGTTCTGCTGAAAGATAGTAATAATGAAACACATCCAGCGCGACTTGCCAAGCGTAAAAATTGTACTTGTCCTTACGGCAACAGGAGTGTAACAACCATCCAGCGAATATAAAGCCTTGCTTAAATCCCATATTAAAGCTATAGTTTTGCTCTTTGGTTCTGCACGCTCATCGCAAGTAGGCAGGGCCCATAAGGCGCAATGGCAGAGTGGTTATGCACCGGATTGCAAATCCGTGTAGGTCGGTTCGATTCCGGCTTGCGCCTCCAAATTTAAAAAAGCCGCATTTGTTATGCGGCTTTTTTATTTACTGCTTACTGTCCATAACGCCAGCTAATATTTAACTTAGCGGTACGGCCACGCACGTTCACTACTTTACCGAATCACGCCCCTGTAGAGGCGTTCGCCTCAAGGTTTTGATGACGGCTACAAGGTGGCCAAAACCTTCGATATCGACCCGTTAAATAACATATCGCTGTCGCTTAGCTTACTAATTAATCGTCGCGCTTCCACCCCTTGACCAAACGATTCGTCGAATACTCAATCCATGGCGGTGCCTCGGCAAAAATTTCCGCCAGAATCTCAATCACCATATCAATTAACTCACTGCTGTCATTTTGACGATAACTGAGCAAAACCGGTGTGGTCATCGACTCGTCCCCCAGCAAGCGATAGCACAAATCAGCGCGTAAGCTACGCACCGAGCCCGGCACAATACAGACCCCTGCATTGGCTGCCACCAATCCCAGCGCCGTCTGTAATTCACTTACTTCCTGCACCAAAGCGGGCTGCATTCCATGATCGTTTAAAGCTGACATCACTTGGTCCGCAAAATTAGGCCTACGTCCATTGGGGTACAACAATAAACGCTCGGTACTTAATGCTTCTATCGGCACAGGAACGGTTTCCACGCCAGCCAATGGATGATCGATAGGCATCGCCAGCATTAAGCGTTCTTCTCGTAGCAAAAAGCGAGAAATGCCTGGCGCATCGGCCCGAATACGCCCAAAACCCACGTCTATACGCCCTGTACGCAATGCCTCGGGTTGCTCTACCGACAAAACCTCAATCAGCTGCACATCGATGTCGGGACGCCGATGCTGCAACCGCTTCACCATTGACGGCACGCCCCCATACAGATTTGAAGGAACAAAGCCAATAGACAGCACTTGCCGTTCATTCTTGCCCACCTGACGGGTCGCACGTTTCATCTGCTCTACCCTACCTAGTACCTGTAGAGACTGATCATAAAAAAGCTTACCCGCTTCAGTTAACTTAATAGGGCGACTATTACGTAACAGCAACTTCACCCCCAACTCGTCCTCTAACAACTGGATTTGACGACTTAAAGGCGGCTGCGAGATATGTAATACCTCGGCAGCACGTGTGAAGTTTTGCTCTTGTGCCACCGTCACAAAATAGCGTAATTGGCGTAAGTCCATGATACCTAGGGTAAATACTTAGTCGTTAAATGAGAGAAATAAAAACGCGCATGAACGGGTTATTACACGACATATATACCATAAAGGTATAGTTCAAGATGCAAATAGTGTTAGACCAATATCAAGTGTCCATTTGTAATGACTTCCATGGATAACACTCAAACAATTCTCGCTTCAATGACTGACACGGTGCGCATCGAGCGCGTTGAAACCATGTTGGTCGATTTGCCTACAATTCGCCCACATCACCTATCTGTCACAACCATGCACGGCCAGACTTTAATGCTGGTACGTATTTATTGTTCTGACGGCACAGTGGGTATTGGTGAAGGCACGACGATTGGTGGCTTAGCCTATGGCGGAGAAAGTCCCGAAGGGATGAAACTCGCTATCGACACCTATTTTGCTCCCGTTTTAATAGGTAGCAATGCCAATCAGGTGCAAGCAGTGATGCAAAAAGTAGCCAGTATGGTGAAAGACAACCGCTTTGCAAAATCGGCAGTAGAAACGGCCTTGCTTGATGCCTTAGGTAAACGTGTAGGCCTGCCCGTATCCGAACTGCTAGGCGGACGAGTACGTAACAGCATGCCCGTGGCATGGACGCTAGCATCCGGCAATACCGAACAAGACATTGCCGAAGCAGAACAAATGTTGGAGACCAAGCGCCACAACATTTTTAAATTAAAAATCGGCAAACACAGTGTAAAGCGCGACGTAGCGCACGTAGCCGCCATCAAAAAAGCAGTAGGCGATCGTGCCGTTGTTCGCGTGGATGTCAACATGGCTTGGTCGGAATCCGATGCAGCATGGGGGCTGGCCGGTTTAGTCGATGCAGGGTGTGAGTTGGCAGAACAACCCGTAGCGTCTGCCGCCGCACTGGCTCGTTTGCGCGGTCGTTACCCCATCGCCATCATGGCTGACGAATCCCTACAAGGCCCCAATAGTGCGTTTGAACTAGCCAAGCACGATGGCGCTGATGTGTTTGCTATTAAGATTGAACAATCCGGTGGCTTATATGCTGCGCAACAGGTAGCGGCTATTGCCCAAGCTGCCGGAATCGGCTTGTACGGTGGCACCATGCTAGAAGGTGGCATCGGTACCATGGCCTCTGCACACGTCTTTAGTACCTTCACTAAATTGGAATGGGGCACCGAGCTATTTGGCCCACTCCTTATTACTGAAGAAATTCTTAGCACCCCGCTGCAATACAGCGACTTCGAACTGCATCTGCCAACCGGAAGTGGTCTGGGCATTGAGCTGGATGAAGATCGCTTGCAGTTTTTTAAACGCGACGCCTAAGCCTGCAGCGTCACCCTGCGTTAAGGAGAACCCACATGTTATTTCAGGTACGTATGGACGTAGAGCTTCCGTTGGACATGGATCCAGAGCTCGCCACCACACTCAAAGCGGATGAAAAGGCACGGTTCCAGGAGCTGCAGCGTAGCGGCAAATGGCGCCATATCTGGCGTATCGTTGGCGAATACGCCAACATCAGCATTTTCGATGTAGACAGCAATGCCGAACTACACGATCTGCTGCTCTCGCTTCCCCTGTTTCCGTATATGCGCATCGAAGTTACTGCGCTATGCCGCCATCCATCTTCACTTCACGAAGATGATCGTTAAACCCAAATTTATCGCTGCAATATAGCTATTTACTCATTCGTAGGAGACGAAAATGAGCGTTCGTGTAACCGAGACTGCAGAACTCAAAGACTTTCTGCGCATCGCAAGCGGTCTAACTGAAAGTGGGGGCAACCCACGCACTAAAGAAATCGTACATCGTTTGTTAAGCGACTTGTGCGTAGCAATTGAAGATCTGAACATCACCCCCGACGAGTTCTGGGCTGGCGTTCACTACTTGAACAAGCTGGGTGCAGCAGGTGAGGCTGGCTTGCTTGCCGCCGGTACTGGTTTGGAACACTTCCTAGACCTGCGTATGGATGCCCAAGACGAACTGGATGGTATTAAAGGTGGTACGCCCCGCACCATTGAAGGTCCACTGTATGTAGCGGGTGCTCCACTGTGTGATGGTTTTGCAAAACTAGACGATGGTAGCGACAAAGACGGCCGTACGCTGATCATGCACGGTACAGTACGCAACATCGACGGACAACCTTTAGCCAACGCCATTGTTGACGTATGGCACGCTAACACCAAAGGTTTGTACTCCTACTTCGACAAATCGCAAAGCGATTACAACATGCGTCGTCGTATTCGTACGGATGCCCAAGGCAACTACAAGTTTGAGAGCATTCTGCCCCACGGCTACGGCTGTCCTCCCGATGGTCCTACCCAAGGCTTGCTTGACCAGCTTGGTCGCCATGGCCAGCGCCCTGCACACATTCACTTCTTTATCAGTGCAGACGATCATCGTCACCTAACCACCCAAATTAATATTGCCGGTGACGAGTACCTGCGTGATGACTTCGCTTACGCTACACGTGAAGAGCTCATTCCTGAGTTGTTTGAGCGCACTGATGAAGCCAGCATGAAGGCACATCAGCAAAGCGGCCCGTTTGTTGAAATTCAATTTGATTTCGTACTACACGCCGTTAGCAACAGCGACGCTGATGGTACAGTAGAACGCGTACGCGCCGTACCCGCTTAATAAAAATAGCGTTACCCGCCCACACTGGCAACCCCAGTGTGGGGCAAAATACGATCCGTGCACCCTAGCTTTTAATTACGAGTGAACATGAGCCACTTTCTTGAACTAGCCAGTCATCGCATGCATTACTGCGTGGATGGCCCGTCCGATGCACCCGCCATCGTATTTTGCAACTCATTAGGCACTGATTTAGCCATGTGGGACCCACAGGTTGCCGCACTGGCCGATGAATACCGCATCGTGCGTTACGATCGCCGTGGGCATGGTCAATCCAGCACCTCGGAAACAGGTTTTAGTATTGCCGATTTAGCGCAAGATGTAATTGCCCTGATCGATCACTTAAACCTATCGCGAGTGCACTTTTGTGGTTTGTCGATTGGAGGCCTAGTTGGCCAGCATCTGGGCATTCACGCCAGCAACCGTTTATACAGCCTAAGTTTGTGTGCCACCGCCAGCAAAATTGGTGATTACGACTCATGGACACAGCGCGCGGCCTTAATTCGCAAAGAAGGCATGGCGCCGCTGCTAGAGGCTACCGCTGGACGCTGGTTTAACGACAGCTTCATTGAACAACAGGCTGAAACCGTTAAGCAAATTCTGGACACCTTCGCGAAAACGCTACCTGAAGGCTATGCACAATGTTGCGAAGCCCTAGCACAAGCCGATTTTAGCGACGATATTCGACGCATCACTGTCCCCACCTTATGTATTGCCGGTAAGCAAGATCCAGTCTGCACCCCAGACGATCTAAAGCGCCTAGCACAAGGTGTACAGGCCGGTAGTCAACTTAGTATTCATGGCAAACATATTTGCAATATGGAAAGCCCCGACGCCTTTAATCAAGCGTTTCGATCCTTTTTAGCATTGCATACCCCTTCCGCATAAATTTATCCCTTTACGCGACGAAACCTCTACAAATGGCACCCACAAGGTGCCATTTTGTTTTACTCTACATAAGTAGCTACGCTTTCGTGTATTCGATTATTTATTGCGATGCATCCTTATAGTCTGGATGCCACTAACTTGTTCCATGACATCTCCTGACTCCAGCTTTTATTTTCCCGCACCCCGCTCTCAGGCCTATTGCAGCCAATGTGCCCACCCCCTTAGCCAACTCATTCCCCCCGATGACAACCGCTTGC
>DATGRU010000084.1:0-6264 GCA_035303295.1 Paenalcaligenes sp. | reverse complement strand
TACAATTTTATCCACAGGTGCAATGGTGTCGGTACCGTAGGCCAAGGCGGCAATGGCTTGTGCACCGCCGATGGTATAGACCTTATCTACCCCTGCTAGGGCCGCTGCAGCAAGTACCAGTGGATTGCGTTCGCCGTTAGGGGTAGGGGTAACCATGATAAGTTGCTTAACACCCGCCACCTTAGCGGGGATAGCGTTCATGAGTACCGACGAAGGGTAGGCTGCTTTACCGCCCGGTACGTAGAGGCCTACGCTATCCAGCGGTGTTATTTTCTGGCCCAATACCGTGCCATCGGCTTCGGTGTAAGACCAATCGCTTGTACATTGGCGTTCGTGATACGTGCGAATGCGCTCGGCAGCCAGCTCCAACGCTTGGCGTTGTTCGCTGCTAAGCGCATCCAACGTTGCATGTAAGTCTTCCTGTGCGATTTCGAGTTCAGCCGCATGATTCAGCTGTAAATGATCAAAGCGATGCGTATAGTCAAGCAGCGCGGCATCGCCACGTTGTTTCACGTCGCTAAGAATGTCTTTACAGGCTTGCTCGATGGCATCGTCTTGCGATGCTTCGTAAGCAAGAAGTTGGCGAAGTTCGTTTTCAAACTGCGCAGATTGTGTGCTTAAACGTCGAATCATTGACATGGTAAGGCTTCATAAAAAACAAAGAATGCTACAGCTAAGTGTATCCCTAAAGCGTTAGGGCTGCTGCGGCTCAAGTGCAGCACGGTGAAACGCCTCGATTAACGGGCGTAGATGCGGCTGACGCGTTTTCATGGCAGCTTGGTTAATGATTAAGCGCGATGAAATTTGGGCGATTTCTTCTACCTCAACCAAACGGTTGGCCCGCAGCGTACCACCGGTGGAGACTAAGTCGACAATGGCATCGGCCAAACCAACCAACGGGGCCAGCTCCATCGAGCCATACAGTTTAATTAGGTCGACGTACACGCCTTTAGACGCAAAGTGCTCGCGGGCAGCACGGGTGTATTTGGTGGCAATACGCAGACGCGAACCCTGCTTAACAGCTTGGGCGTAGTCAAAACCTTCGGCCACGGCCACGCTCATGCGGCAACGTGCAATGTTCAGGTCTAGGGGCTGATAAATACCGCTAGGGTTCTGGTCGCTGTGTTCGTGCAGCACGTCTTTACCGGCAATACCAATATGGGCTGCGCCGTATTGCACGTAGGTCGGTACGTCGGTGGCGCGCACAATAATAATTTGCAGGTTAGGCGAGTTGGTCGGCAAAATAAGTTTGCGCGATGACTCGGGGCTTTCAAGTACTTTGATGCCGGCTTCTTCAAGCAGCGGCAAGGTTTCGTCGAAAATACGCCCTTTGGATAAGGCTAGGGTAATAGGGCGATCGGCACTGGCTGGGCTCATGCGTTGTCCTTAGAGAGGCGTTCGATGTTGGCACCGACTGCCTGTAACTTGCTTTCCATGCGGTCGTAGCCGCGGTCGAGGTGGTAAATGCGCTCGATAATGGTGGTACCTTCGGCGGCAAGACCAGCAATAACCAAGCTGGCTGATGCCCGTAGGTCGGTGGCCATAACCCGAGCACCCATCAGGCCTTCCACACCTTTGACGACGGCGGTGTTGCCATCGATATCGATTTGCGCACCCAAGCGAATCAGTTCTTGGACGTGCATAAAACGATTTTCAAAAATGGTTTCAACGATAAAAGCGGTGCCATCAGCAAGGGTGTTTAAAGCCATGAGCTGGGCTTGCATATCGGTAGGAAAACCGGGGTATTCGCTGGTACGGAAACTGGTGGCTTTAGGGCGACCTTTCATGCTGCCGCGAATCCAGTCGTCGCCGCATTCGATAGTAAGCCCAGCCTCGCGCAGTTTGTCTAAGGTTGCACCAAGGGTTTGGTGAGCGGTATTGCGAAGCAAGATGTCGCCGCCAGTGGCCGCTACGGCACATAAAAAGGTACCGGTTTCAATGCGATCGGGCATGATGGGGTGATCGGCACCGTGCAGGCGCTCTACACCTTGAATGCTAATGCGACCAGTACCGTGACCGGTAATTTTGGCCCCCATGCTGTTCAGCAGTTCGGCTAAATCGATGATTTCGGGTTCGCGGGCTGCGTTTTCAATGATGGTTTCGCCCTCGGCAAGGGTAGCGGCCATCATCAGGTTTTCGGTACCGGTAACGGTAATCATGTCGGTACGGATAACGGCACCTTTTAGGCGTGGCGCCTTGGCCACCACAAAACCATGCTCGATGGTGATGTCGGCCCCCATGGCTTCCAGCCCTTTAATGTGCTGGTCGACAGGGCGCTGTCCGATGGCACAACCGCCGGGCAAGCTAACGCGGGCTTCACCGAAGCGTGCCAGCAAAGGCCCCAGTACCAAAATTGAAGCCCGCATGGTTTTCACCAGTTCGTAAGGGGCTTCAACACTGTTTACCGTATTGGCGTGAAGAGTAACCGTATTGTCTTGGCGATCGACCCCCACCCCCAGCTGACCTAATAGCTTTAGGGTGGTGTCGATATCGCGAAGGGATGGAACATTGCGTAGCGTGACAGCATCAGCGCTAAGCAAGCTTGCGCATAAGATCGGTAAGGCCGCATTTTTTGCACCGGATACGGTGATATCACCCTGTAAGGGTTGGCCGCCGGTGATGCGCAGTTTATCCATTAATTTCTGCCTTGTATTCGTCAGGGGTAAGAGTACGCATGGAAAGGGCGTGAATCTCGGCATCCATGCGGTTGCCCAAAGCGCGGTAAACCAGTTGGTGGCGGGCAATAGCACGCTTGCCTTCAAAGGCGGGGCTAACAATTAGTGCCTCGAAGTGGGCGCCATCGCCGGTTACTTCGAGGTGTTCACAGTTTAGGTTGTCGGCAATGTACTGATGTACGAGTTCGGGTGTCGGCAACATAAGAAATTAATTCCGTAATTTATACCCTGACGAAAGCAGGCGTAATAGTAATAAGCACAGCACAACGAAGACCGTTAAAACAATGGCTAAGCTGCGCCATGGAGAAACATCGGACACGGCAAAAAAGCCGTATCGGAAGCCATCGATGGTGTAGAACAGCGGGTTCCAGTGTGACACAGCTTGCCAGAATGGCGGCAAGCTATGGATGGAATAGAACACGCCGGATAAAAAGGTGGCTGGCAAAATCAGGAAGTTCTGAAAGGTAGCCAGCTGATCGAATTTTTCTGACCATAGCCCAGCAATAATGCCTAAGGCCCCCATTATCCCGCAAGACAGCACGGCAAAAGTTATGATCCACGCTATATTGCTTATTGGTAAACGGATAAACAGCAGTGATACCGCCCACACACAGACGCCTACGCTTAAGCCGCGCAGAATGGCAGCAAGAATATAGGCACTGAAAATGTCGCGGTGCGACAGCGGCGGCAGCAAAATAAACACCAAGTTGCCCGTGATACGGCTTTGGATCAGTGATGACGAGGGGTTAGCAAACGAGTTTTGCAACATGCTCATCATCATTAAGCCGGGGATTAGAAAGGCGGTGTAGGGCACGGTGCCATACACTTGTACGCGCCCTTCTAATACGTGGGCAAACACCAGTAAATATAACAGTGCGGTGACCACAGGTGCGGCAATGGTTTGAAACGCCACTTTCCAAAAGCGCAGCAGCTCTTTACGCAGTAGCGTAGGAAAGCCCGAGCCCATTTGCGGCTGAGGAGGCGGTGTGGAGACGTTTTGCGTTGGCTGGCCAGTGTGTTCAACGTCGGGAATGCCCCAGCGCTTACCTTGAGTAGGTGGTTGACTCATGCCAGTGCCTCGTTAAATTGTTCACCATGCATAATGCGCACAAAGGCCTCTTCCAAGTCGTGCCCGCCCATTCGATCGACCAGATTTTGTGTGGCATCCAGCGCTATAACTTCACCTTGCTTCAGCATGGCGATACGGCCACACAAGGCCTCGGCCTCTTCAAGGTAGTGGGTGGTTAACAAAATGGTGTGGCCTTCTTTATTCAGGCGGGTTACGAACTCCCACAGGTTGCGACGTAAATCGACGTCAACCCCAGCGGTGGGTTCGTCCAGAATAATGACGGGGGGGCGATGAACCAATGCTTGCGCCACCAATACGCGACGTTTCATACCGCCTGACAGCGAACGCATGTTGTTTTCTGCTTTGTCGCTTAGGCCGAGGTTGTGAAGGATTTCGTCAATCCAGTCGTCGTTATTACCCAGACCAAAATAGCCTGATTGCAAACGCAGGGTTTCACGTACGGTAAAAAACGGGTCGTAAACAATTTCCTGAGGCACCACACCTAAGGATTGGCGAGCTTTACGAAAATCGGTGGCCACATTGTGGCCGCACACCATGGCAGTGCCTTCGGTGGCCCGAGTAAGCCCTGCCAGAATAGAAATAATGGTGGTTTTGCCCGCGCCGTTAGGGCCGAGCAAACCAAAGAATTCCCCGTGCTCGACCCGTAGCGAGATGTTTTTCAGTGCATGAAAACCGTCATCGTCGGAGGAGCGCTGGAACCATCGCTTTAATCCCGTATGCCGGGTACTAAAGACTTTAGAGACAGAGTCGAGTGTAATGGCTGACATGGGTAAATAAAAAAGCCGGGCTCTTGAGTGAGCCCGACTTTCATTATAAATCAGGCCACACCAATAAGCGCCAGTCTATGGGAGGCAGGCCGGAAGTGAAGGTCGAACGCTTAGCGACTTTGTCGGTTCAACGCATCAATCAGGCCACGAAAACCACCTTGTGCGATTTGTTCAGCAAACTGGTTGCGGTAGTTTTGAATAAGCCAGATGTTCTCGACGTTAATGTCGTAGATTTTCCAGCCTTCAGGGGTTTTTTCCATACGGTAATCAACCGCTACCGCAGGCCCGTTGCTTTGGTTGAAGAGCGAACGTACCACTACATCGTTCGCTTCGGCATCGCCTCGGAAAGGACGAATGCTGATGCTAGCACCTTGATCCACACTGGCTAACGCACCACTGTAGGTACGGATAAGGGTGTTTTTAAAGGCGTCGACCAGTTCGCTACGCTCTTGTGCCGAGGCATCACGCCAATGTCGTCCGGCTGCCAAACGAGTGGTTTTCTCGAAGTTGACGTAGGGCATGACGTATTGGTCGATGAGCGCATCAATGGCTGCACGGTCACCACCTTGTGCGGCGGTGTCGCCTTTTACAGCTTCCAGTGCATTGGTGGCCACAACCTCAACGAACTCCGGTGGAGCCGCGTGCGGGTCAACTGGTTGTTGGGCCGCCGCAGGACGGCTAATACCTAAGATTAGCATAAGGCTAACGAAGGCAGCGTAGAAGAAATAACGAGTTGTAGGTAAAGAGTTTTGCATAACAGTATGAACCTTGGGTTTGCAATTAGTTCGTTAAGCCCTCGGTGCTTGGGGTGGCATTGTCGTCGTAATCGTCGCCGTAGTCTTCGTAATCAGGCAGCGGGGCACCGTTTTCGGAGGCACCGTGACGACGGCTTTCAACCATGGCGTTACGACGTTGTAGGTAGGCGTCGCGTATGAAGCTGTAGCGATCGAGAGCCACTTCGTTAACCATTTCGTCGGCTTCAAGCAGGTTGGCGCGCATATCGACCAGATACAGGCCCAATATCGAGTTGCGCACGGGCACGTTTTTAATCGCTGTAATCGGCGCTACGCTAGAGAATTCTTTGGCATCCAGCGCGGCGGTCGCCAAGCTGGTGGTATCACGTACCGTGCTTGGGCCCAAAAACGGTAGCACTACGTAGGGACCGGAAGGCATACCCCATACCCCTAATGTGGTACCGAAGTCGTTACGAATACGCTCGCCACCATTTTTAGTGTGCACGTCGATACAACCACCCAAGCCCATGGTGCTGTTAAATAGCACGCGACCTAAAGTGTTGAAGAAGTCGTGCGGACGACCCTGTAAGAAACTGTTCACTGCCGACCACACATCACCCACGTTGTTAAACATGTTGCTGATACAGGTGCGCGCAGGCTGCGGGGTTAAGGTGTCGTAAGCCGAGGCCACGGGACGAAATACTGCACGGTCAACATTGTAGTTAATGGTGTCCATGGTGCGGTTATAGCGCTCCCATGGGTCAGCTGGGTTGGGGTTGTTAACCGACGCGCAACCTGAAACCAGTGCGATGGCTGTTGCAACAAGGCTTAAACGAAAAACGCGTTTCGTGGTGCTGGAGGAAGGCGCTTGCGCGATGGCGTTCATAGTCGATGAGGTCCGGTGTAAAAATCTAAAAATAACAGAAGCACAGCAGCTCGCCTACAGAAACCGCATTGGTTGGCGGTGTGTTGTAGTCGATTTGCCCTAATTTTAAGGT
>DATGRU010000083.1:0-5087 GCA_035303295.1 Paenalcaligenes sp. | reverse complement strand
CGAAAAGGAACCCAGCGCGCTGGCTTCGGTCTTCGATAAGCTACCCCTCAAGCTTGGAGGCTTAAAAAGTGGCCCAAGCACCTCTACGGTAATGCCATCTATTTTTGATGTGCTCAGCATTAGCTTAAACATTATGCAAGTACGCATCACCCGCAGCCGCTTAGCTGGGGAACCTGCCGATGTATTAATACGCCCCCGGCTGGCTAATTTCGCATTAATGGATTATCACCGTGCAGAACTAGCCATCGAAGAAGGTGAACGCGCAGCGCAACGCGCACTTGGCGAATTGAATGATATTTTTGTTCGGCGCGATCAGACTTAAGTGTTTAATGCAGACACTGTGCCTTCGAACACATTACCCCACCCCATTTTTTGTTAGCATGGCTTTTTAACGACAAAAGCAACATCATGGAATTCTTTCTGGTTTTTGTTGGCGGCGGCATCGGCTCGGCACTGCGCCATGGCATCAATATGATGACGCTACGATTGCTAGGCCCACACTTTCTCTATCCAGTGAGTACCTTCTGCATCAACATACTGGGGGCATTCCTGATGGGGTTTGTTGTTGAGTATTGCGCACTTAGAAGTGGCCTATCGCAACAAAGCCGGTTGTTTTTAACAACCGGCCTGTTCGGCGGCTTCACCACCTTTTCAACCTTTGCGCTAGAAATTGGGCTGCTGCACGCCCGAGGCGAAATCATCGCCGCCGCCCTATACGCTATTGCCTCAGTTGTAATAGGTTTAGCCGCACTTTATGCGGGCATGGCCCTTGTGCGAGCGTTGTGACGATCTTCAGTTGATTAATTTATCGAAGACGACGGCGTGCTCGAGTACCTTGCCCTCTGCATCCATGACGCGCATCGCATCGGCTGATATCTCGTCGATGACCACAACCTGACCGTCGACCAAACCGATCTCGATTTTCATATCGATTAAAGTCAGATTCTTGTCGCGCAGATCATCTTCGACGATGCGGCAAACGCGACGGGTGATCTCTTTAGCTTGTGTAAGGTGATCTGGGCTGACAAGACCAAGCGCAACAAGGGTATCGTCGTTAATCAGGGGGTCGCCGCGCTCATCGTCCTTAAGGGTAATCTCCACCAAATAGTCGAGCCTAGCCTCGGCGTCGCGTATGTACTGCTGGTAACGGCGTATAAAACTGCCCCAAGGACGGGTACGGCAAACAAACTCAAGCCCACCCGCTCCGCTGATATCCTTACCCAAAGGTTCGGCACGACGCACTTCCATGGTGCCCTGCTCTACATCGGCATGCACGAGGTGAGTGGGAATGTTAGCGGCGTGCAAACGCTCGAAGAAATAGTCGGTCATCGCTAAGGATTTACGGCCTTTACCTTCAACCTGACCAATAACGGTGTTAGCACCCGGATCGATAACGCCATCCGTGCCGGTAACGTCGTCTTTAAAGACAAGCAAAATATTCCCGTTTGTCAGGGCGTACAAGTCTTTGGTTTTACCAGAATAGATCTTTTCGCTGGTGTTCATCGTTTTACTCATTGTTGGTTCCGAGATTCTGTTTTGTAGCAAAGGCTGCCCTGACTTGAACAGCCCGCCCCTGCTACCTTATTCCCACTCAATCGTCGCAGGTGGTTTACTGGACACGTCGTAGGTAACACGATTAATACCACGCACTTCATTGATAATGCGGCTTGAAACGCGTTTTAGCAGAGCGTAAGGAAGCTCGGCCCAATCGGCGGTCATGAAGTCAGAGGTTTCAACAGCACGCAATGCCACCACGTATTCATAGGTGCGGCTGTCACCCATGACACCTACACTTTTAACGGGCAGAAACACGGTAAACGCTTGGGAACTAAGGTCGTACCAGTTCTTACCGCTTTCCGGATCAATGGTGTTGCGCAGCTCTTCGATAAAGATGGCATCGGCTTGACGTAGCAAGTCGGCGTATTCTTTTTTCACTTCACCTAAGATACGCACCCCTAGACCAGGCCCCGGGAATGGATGGCGATAAACCATTTCGGGTGGTAGACCCAGCTCGATACCCAACTGGCGAACTTCGTCTTTGAACAATTCACGCAGCGGCTCAAGCAGGCTTAAGTTCAACGTATCTGGCAAGCCACCCACATTATGGTGCGATTTAATACCGGTTGCTTTACCGGACTTGGCTGCGGCTGACTCGATTACATCAGGGTAAATTGTGCCCTGCGCTAACCAGCGAGCATTCTTTTGTTTAACTGCTTCTTCTTGGAAGATATGAACGAACTCGCGACCAATGATTTTACGCTTAGCTTCGGGGTCGGTAACACCGGCTAGTTCGCTTAGAAAACGCTCGGACGCATCCACGTGCACCACTTTCATACCAAAGTGGTCGGCAAAGGTTGCCATCACTTGTTGCGCTTCGTTCAACCGTAATAGACCGTGATCCACAAACACACATGTCAGCTGATCACCAATAGCACGATGAATTAAGGCTGCGGCTACTGAGGAATCGACGCCGCCCGACAAACCTAAAATAACCTCATCGCTGCCCACTTGCTCGCGGATATTACGTACAGCTTCCTCGACGTAATCAGGCATATTCCAATCGCCAGTGCAGCCACAAATGTCGTTTACAAAACGACTGATGATGGCGCCACCTTGGCGTGTATGGGTAACTTCAGGATGAAATTGCAGCCCGTAAAAATGGCGACTTTCGTCGGCCATACCGGCTATGGCGCATGAAGGCGTAGACGCCATTAACTTAAATCCCGCTGGTAACGTCGTAACCTGATCGCCATGGCTCATCCACACTTTAAGCATGCCGTGGCCTTCTTCTGTAGCGAAATCTTGAATACCATTTAGTAAGCGAGTATGGCCGTGGGCACGCACTTCGGCATAGCCGAATTCGCGGTGTGTAGCACGCTCAAGCTTGCCACCCAGTTGATGAGCCATAACTTGCATGCCATAACAAATACCTAAAACGGGCACCCCACGTGTGAAGACCGCGGCAGGTACTTGCAAGGCTTCCTCAGCATCGGCAGATGCGTGGCTGCCCGACAAAATAATGCCGTGCAAGCCTTCCATGTCGTTGATAAAGCCATCCTCTACATCGCCGGGATGGATTTCACAGTAGGCTCCGGCCTCGCGCACGCGACGTGCAATAAGTTGGGTTACTTGTGAGCCGTAATCAAGAATAAGTATGCGCTGATGCATAGATAAGGTATCTGCTTAAAAACGTAGAATGAGAAACAAATCGGCCACGTTGTGATTGCAACGTGGCCGATTTACCAGCGACAAGGCCTACCAGCCTGACGCCTTAGTCGGCACGATAGTTAGGAGCCTCTTTTGTGATTTGTACATCGTGTACGTGCGACTCGCGAACACCAGCAGCCGTGATTTCCACAAACTCTGCTTTGTTATGCATGTCGGAAATAGACGCACACCCACAATAACCCATCGACGCACGAATACCACCGGTAAGCTGATGGATAATAGCAATAACGCTGCCTTTATACGGCACACGACCCTCAATGCCCTCTGGCACCAACTTGTCGGCGTTATTTGAGGCATCTTGGAAGTAGCGATCGGCTGAACCGTCAACCATTGCACCCAAGCTACCCATACCACGGTAGGATTTGTACGAACGACCTTGGAACAGAACGACTTCGCCCGGCGCCTCTTCGGTACCAGCAAACATTCCACCCATCATGCAAACCGATGCACCAGCCGCCAAGGCTTTAGCCACATCGCCAGAGAAGCGAATACCACCATCGGCAATAAGGGGTACGCCAGTGCCTTTCAGGGCTTCGGCTACATCAGCAATGGCTGAAATTTGTGGTACACCAACCCCGGCAATAATACGGGTTGTACAAATAGAACCCGGACCAATACCCACCTTAACGCAGTCAGCACCGGCCTCGACCAATGCTTTGGCTGCCGCAGCGGTAGCAATATTACCGCCGATAACTTGAATATGAGGGTAGTGTTGTTTGATCCAACGCACTCGATCGATCACACCTTTAGTATGACCATGTGCAGTATCAACCACGATAGCGTCAACACCAGCCTGAGCCAGCTTTGCCACACGTTCTTCAGTGTCACCACCTACGCCTACGGCTGCCCCAACACGTAATTGCCCCAGTGCATCTTTAGAGGCAAAAGGGTGTTCGGTGTTTTTAACAATATCTTTAACAGTTGCTAGACCACGCAACTGAAATTGATCGTTCACGATCAACACGCGCTCTAGTCGATGTTTATGCATCAACGCTTGCGCTTTATCAAGGGTAGCCCCTTCATTCATGGTGACCAGTCGCTCTTTAGGCGTCATGACTTCGCGAATTGCAAGGTCGTGACGCTCTTCAAAGCGTAAGTCGCGGTTGGTAACGATACCCACGAGCTGATCACCGTCGACCACCGGCAAACCTGAAAAACCGTGCTGCTTTTGCAGGTTGATGGCATCGCGCACGGTCATGTCGGGCGTAACCGTGATGGGGTCAATCACAATACCGAACTCGTGGCGTTTAACGCGGGCAACTTCCCGCGCTTGCGCATCAGCTGTAAGGTTTTTATGAATGATCCCAATACCGCCCTCTTGAGCCATGGCAATAGCCAGACGCGATTCGGTAACGGTGTCCATAGCGGCGGACACAAGGGGAATATTGAGCGAGATTTCGCGCGTGAATTGCGAGTTCAGTTGAACATCGCGAGGAAGCACTTCTGAATAAGCGGGCACTAACAGGACATCGTCGAAAGTTAGTGCTTTTCTGATAAGACGCATTTATTTACTCCGTCCAAAGGCAGATTATACGCCTAAGCGCTTAACCAATCCAGACCCGTGCATTCTGAAACAAGCGAATCCACGGAGTGAAACCACCATTTGTTGCCTCAACGCCACCCGTATCCGCTTGACTCCAACGCTGCGGTGCCCATGACATCGTCACGTTACGGCTGACACGCTCTGGGTGTGGCATCAAAATCGTAAACCGACCATCGGCAGTTGTGGCGCCTGCCAAACCCTGTGGGCTGCCATTCGGGTTAAAGGGGTATTGCTCGGTAACTTGTCCGCGGTTATCCACGTAATTGGCCACGCTAATGATTGATGCTTGATCGCCTTGCAGGTCAAAATTCGCATA
>DATGRU010000082.1:0-11513 GCA_035303295.1 Paenalcaligenes sp. | reverse complement strand
GCTTCTACGTTGTCGCAATGCATCAGCACGAACTCCTCTTGCTGCGCGGGTGAAGTCACTTCTTCACCAAACTCAGGCGCACACAAAGCGCGGTCTACCAGCGCCATACTCATGGCTTTACGCTCGTTGTAGCCAAAGGCCAAACCGTAGCCACGGGTAAACTGTGCCGCTTCGCTTTTAGAGCCCACGAACTGCGTCACCATTTCGCACTCCGTCACTTCCACTTCACCCACTGAAATGGGGAAGCCCAGCTCTTCAGGCTCGATCCATAGCTCAACTAAGCCGATGCGGATTTCACCGGCAAAAGGGTGATTTCGTCCATAACCACGCTGGGTGGAATACGCTAACGCCATCAAAAAGCCCTCATCGCCACGCGCCAGCATCTGCAAACGCTGCTGACGGTTGGTGGGAAAGTCCAAGGGCTCGCGGGTAATATCAGCCACTTCGCCCTCTTGCTGCGGCTCAGTGCGCATCAAGCCTTCTTTTTCCAGTAAGCCCAATACACGAGGGCATGGCTCTGCTACGGCCGCCTCGACTTCCAGTGACGGTAAAGGTTGATCAGCATTTTCTAAGAGGCTGAAGTCCAGTAAACGATGGGTGTAATCGAAGGTTGGACCCAACAGCTGGCCACCCGGCAAGTCTTTATACGTGGCTGAAATGCGGCGCTCGATTTGCATGGCGCTCGTATCGACTGGCAACGCATCCATAAAACGCGGCAACGTTGTGCGGTAAGCGCGTAACAGGAAAATGGCTTCCAGCAAGTCACCTGCCGATTGCTTAATCGCCAAGGCAGCCAATTGTGGGTCGTATAAAGCCCCTTCGGTCATGACACGCGCCACCGCCAACGGCTGCTGCTCTTGAATTTGCGCCACACTTAATTCAGGTATTGCGGGATTGCCACGACGCTTTTGCGCTAACAAATCGTGGGCGTGATCAATGGCTTTTTCCCCGCCTTTCACTGCTACATACATAATTTAGTCCTCACGCTTGGTTTGCACTTGGGTCGTACGTGACATTCCCATCACTTGCTTCTGCGCCACAAAAAACAGGTCCACACCCCGCGGAAACAAATTTACTTGCTCGCGTAAGGCCCAAAACGCTGTCGATAGTGGCAAGCCCACATCGCGGCTGTACTCAATACCGGGTCCAGTCCAAACGGTTTCCTCACCGGTCTCTAGCGTGTTCAGTTGCACAATTGCTGTGGCCGAAAACTCAGGGTCACGATCAGTACCGATATTTAATCGGCGCAGCACCTGCACTTCATCGGCTGTTAAGAAAGCAAACATGGCTTGCTCGGGCTCGGCCACAAAGCGGCAGCCACAATGAAACGTCAGGTTTTGACGAATCAGCGAGCTCTCGAAATTAGGGCTTAGCCATACAGTGGTGCTGCTATCTAATAGCGTCAGCGCCAAAGCATAAGCAGCCTCATCCAATGGTCCTAGGCTGTCTACGAAATCCACCTCGTGAATCAGTCCCGGCTCTGACAGGGCCTTTAACAACACCCGAAAAACGCGCTGGGAATCCACGACCGGATCACTAAAAGCGGGTACTAAACTATCGGCTTGCATGCGTTAATCCCCCCGCACCATGGTGAAAAAATCAACTTTGGAACCGGCCACTTCGCGTTCGCGTTGTGCACGGCGCTGTTGCTGCTGTTGCTGCAGCGGTACGATCACGGCGTCAAACCAATTGGCGCTGTCTGGCCCTTGCAGCAACGCATCCATCAGCGCCGCAATGCTGGCGTTTCGCAGACTGCGACCCAATACATAGCTGTAGCCCGTCGTGCCGCTATCGTTCAGGCGCACCACGCAACGTGTGACGGTAACCTCGCCCACGTTAAAGGCTTGGCCGGTACCACCGGTACGGCCCCGCGCCATCACCATTCCTGTTTCAGGGATGCGTATGTAGCGATAATCAAAGCCCGCTAACTGCTCCTCAAATTGCTGCAAGTCATCGCCAGCATGGGCCAGCACTTGCATCCACTCCTGACGTTGTGTCATGCTTGACTGCACGGTCATTAGATAAACTCCCTTATATGAGAACGTGATATTGGAATCGGTCGGCCCGACTCACACTCAAAGCCAGCTCAAAAGCTTGCTCATGTTGATTCTTAGAAACGGTTTGCACCGTCAGCACGGGCCGTTGCTCGGACATCACTAAGCGGGAGGCTTCCTGCGTATTCGGCATTCTGGCCCCGATCAAACTAAACACCCGCGTTAGCTGCTGCCCCTGTTGGCGTAAATAACGCCGCATCGACCCTTTTTTGTAGCCCTTTAATAACTCCGCGTGCTCTGCCGAAAAGCAGTGACGAATTAAACTCACTGGATGCTCACCGAGCAGGCGCAAGGTGCGGTACTCCACCACCTGATCACCCGCCTTTAAGCCCAAGTGTTCAATTTCCAAAGCTTCTGCCCCACGCTGCACACTGCCTAACAGGCGTGCCTCTGCCGTGTGCCCCGTTGCGGTAAACCAATCGCTGTAGGCACTTTTCTCCACCACCGGATAACGTAAGGGCGCCTCCAGCACTTGCGTACCTTTGCCTTGAATACGAATCACATAACCTTCCTGAGCTAGTACCTCTAAAGCTCGACGAATAGTGTGTCGATTCACATCAAAACGTTTCGCAAGAGGAAGCTCACCGGGTAGTAAGTCTCCGGGTTGAAAATGACTCAACTCACTACGCAATACCGACGCAATCGACAGATAAATTGGCTCAGCTTGTCTAGACATGTTCATGGAATAAAAATGGCAGTTCACTGCCGGTTAACGCGTTAAATAAAGAAACGTCGTAACTGCTGGGAAATCATGTCAATCACACTCACCACAGCGATGATGATCAGCAAAATGGCTGCACTTTGAGTGAACTGAAAACCGCGGATGGTTTCCCACAACAGCACACCAATACCCCCAGCACCCACCATGCCCACTACTGTTGCTGAACGCACGTTGGACTCAAAGCGATACAACACATACGAAATCCACAGGGGTAATACTTGCGGAATCACACCAAAAATAATTTCTTGCAACGAACTTGCACCGGTGGCTCGAATACCTTCTACCGGCCCAGGATCAATAGACTCAACCGCTTCGGCAAACAACTTGGCCAACACGCCTGTGGTGCCCACAAACAGCGCCAAGGTACCGGCGAAAGGGCCTAAACCTACCGCCACCACGAACAACATGGCAAAAACCATTTCATTGATCGAACGCAGCGCATCCATCAAACGTCGTACGGGTTGATATACCCACCACGGCACAATATTGGCCGACGACATCAAACCCAACGGCACACCAAAAATCACCGCTAACACCGTGCCCCAAACGGCAATTTGTACCGTCACGACCATCTCTTTTAGATAGAGGCGCCAGTCGTAAAAGTTAGGCGGAAAAAAATCTGCAGCAAACTGCACCATGTTGCCGGAGTCTTTCCAAAGCTGCGCAGGACGCATCTCTGCGCCTTCCCACGACCACGCTAAGAACACCAGCACCAAGCCCCAGCCAACTAGTCGCAACCAGTTGTTTTTGCTTGGCTTTTGCAATTCAGCAGTAGAAAGAAGTGTTGTCATAATTGCGTTGCCCATATCCTTTTTGCCGGATATGGGCTTTTCCTATAAATGAATAGCGTCATCCAACCAACTGAATTAAGAACTCATCTTTTGGTTCAGTTCAGCCAATTGCGCATCCACTTCTTGCAATTTCGCTTCTTTGTCCGCAGCGGAAAGACGTGTATCGGCTTCCAGTTCGCTACGGGCTTTGAACAGTTCTAGCTGACGAATCGGCAATAACTGATCGTTGTCGGATTTTTTGAATTTGCCCCACTGCAAGCCATTCAACACTTTTAGCTCTTCAGGCTTATCACCGTAATTCGTGAAGAAGGTGTCAATCGCTGTTTTCATTTCTTGATCCAGCGTTGTACGCCATACGATAGGGTCAGATGGAATTAATGGGGAGCGCCAAATTTCTTTGATCTCTTTGGCTTTTTCTGGATTGGTAACGTGCAAACGCTCAACGGATTCCGTGTTATTGGTCGCCACATCCAGCTGTTTATTCGCTACGGATAAGGCGTTCACCTCGTGACTGCCGTTTAGCGTGCGTTTGAAGATTTTGTTGGGATCCACATTGTTTTGTGCGAACACGTAGTACCCTGGCACTAAAAAGCCGGATGTTGAGTTCGGGTCACCATTACCGAAAGTCAGGTCTTTGGCGTTGTTCAGCACATCTTCCAAGCTGTTAATGGGGCTATCTTTGTGCGCGATTAATAAGCTCCAGTAGCCGCCATTGCCATCGGAATCAACGGTTTGGTAAATCACTTCACCGTTTGCGCGGTCTACTGCTTCCATGGCCGACTTGTTACCGAACCAAGCAATATCCACTTTATCGAAACGCATACCTTGAATAATGCCGGCGTAGTCCGAAGCAAAGAATGCGTTAACCTCGTAACCCGTTTGCTCGGCCATGTCGGCTAAGAAAGGGTCCCAAACCTGTTTTAGGTTCTGTGAGGACTCGGTAGAAATAATGCCAAAGTTAATTTCTTTCTTGTCATTGGCCACTGCGGCACCCGATGCCAGTACGCCAAACAATACGGACGTACCAAGCCATTTGGAAATCTTTTTCATTCCTATCTCACTAAAAATAAAGCACTAAATTACGCTGCCACAAAGTCCAGAGGACTGACTTCGGGTTGGGGTTGGGTTCGTGATGTGCTTACATCACTAAAGAGCAGGCTTTCACCTACGTTCGAGCCGTATAAATCGTTTAAAAACTGAGGTGTTAACCCTTCGATGGGGCCATCAAAATGCTTGCGACCCGCTTTGAGTGCAATAGCGTGACGACAGTACTTCACGGCATAGTCCACCTGATGCAAGGTGACAATGACGGTTTTACCGTCGCGTTTGTTGATATCTGCCAGCGTTTCCATCACATTGCGTGCTGATTCGGGGTCCAACGATGCAATGGGCTCGTCAGCCAAAATCACTTCGGCTTGTTGGCACAGCGCCCGAGCAATCGCAACACGCTGCTGCTGTCCACCAGATAACGTCGATGCGCGACGATAGGCGTGCTCTAACAGACCCACGCGATCTAAAGCACGCAACGCACGCTCTTTTTCTTCACCATTGAATAAACCTAAGGTGCCACGCAGTCGCGACATGCGACCTAAACAGCCCAACAACACGTTTTGCAGTACAGACAAACGACCTACTAAATTGAACTGCTGAAAGATGTAGCCAATATCCGAGCGAATACGACGAATATCTCGGCTGAGCGAACCTTGCTGCTGAATGGTGTGTCCCAACGCACTGACTGAACTACCGGCGTTCTGATCCGACTCGGTTAAGCCCGCCAAATGACGCAATAAGGTGGATTTGCCCGAACCAGAGGCACCAATCAAGGCCACCATAGCGCCTTGAGGTACATCCAACTCCAGTCCGCTAAGGATGTTCTTTTTGTTGAAACTTTTTCTGAGGTTTTTAACCTGAATTGCAGATACCATTTTTTTATCCCTTTCATCAGGTTGGTATAAACGATAGCTGCATGGTAGAGACCGAGCGTGACACTCAGATTAAGAATTCATGACAGGCAAGTGACAGCCAAGGGGCTAAATATGGACAAGCTAAAAACTGACGCCGGATAGCAAGCCTCTGACGCACCAACAAGTTAAGCTATTGTTATCACTTTGATTTTTTATTTTCTTTTGCAGCGCACAAAAAAAGCGCCTTGGTGCAGAACCAAAGCGCTTAAGGTGTTTTTAATTAGGGCTAACTTATACTGCGGTGTAACCACCATCTACTAATAAGGTAGTGCCTGTAATAAACGATGCATCGTCACTGGCCAGAAACAGCACAGCAGCTGACACTTCTTTAGGCTCACCCATACGTCCAATAGGATGCAGCGCCGCAATACCGGCGCGAATCTCGGGCGTAATCGTTTCTGTTAGCGGGGTGTTGATATAACCTGGGCACACCATATTGCAGCGAATACCCTCTTTAGCATGGCTGGTACCCACCATTTGCGTCAGCATTTTCACGCCCCCTTTGGAAGCGGAGTAAGCCGTTAGCTTATCGCGTGCCACATGGCTGTGGATTGAGCCATTATTAACAATCGCCCCACCCGTCCCCTGTTTCTTAAATTGCTGCACCGCGTATTTATTGCAGTAAAACACCCCGTTCAAGTTAATATCAATGATTTTCTGCCAATCACGGGTGGCCAGTTCATCCACATCCGCCTCGATATTAATCCCTGCATTGGCAAAGACCACATCCACTTTTCCGAATTGGGAAACGGCCTCATCAAACAAGGCCTGAACCTCAGTCTCGCTGGACACATCAGTACGCACAAAATGCGCCTGCCCACCTTGGTCGACAATACGGCTCACCACAGCTTGCCCTTGCTCTACCGAAATATCGGACACAATCACTTTTGCGCCCTCTGCCGCAAAGGCCAAGGCGGCGGACTCGCCCAAGCCGCTAGCGGCCCCGGTAACAATTACCACTTTATCGACAAATCGGTTGTAGCTCATCACAAACTCCCTTAAGGCAAATGTAATCTGAATAGCATTGCTTAGTTCAGTATACGAGAGCTGCTTTGCGAGAAAGTGAATGAGTGACAAAACGTTGATCTATCACAAACTCTACGAGTGTTCGAAAAAACCCATCTTCTTTGACAATCGAGCACTGATGTCGAGCAGAATCTGAATAATTTGATCCACATCGGGTCGCCGCATGCCATCGATACGCGCTATATAAGGCACATTAATTGCCGCATGAATTTGCCCATTCAACCCAAACACCGGCACAGCAATATTGGTAACACCGCCGATTTGTACACTGGGCATGGTTGCATACCCCTTCTCGCGCACATCTTCTAACACTGCAAACAACTGGCCTGGGTCGATATCAACCTCGCCCTCTACCTTCACATGATGGTTCAACATACGCGCCCGCGTTACATCGTCGGCAAAGGCAAGCAAGGTATGCCCTGACGAGGTGTCCGTCAGGCCCAAAAACACACCGGTTTTTAAACCAAACGACCAGCGCTCAGGGCTCTCTTGCTGCGTCACGATGATGACCCTGCCGTTTTGATAAATCGCCAAGTGCGACGACTGCATACTGCGCGCAGATAACTCAGCCAGCAAGGGGATGGATTCTTTAATCAGCGTATTCACTGGCTCTTGCTTATGCACAATGCCAAACAGCTTTAGGCTTAAAGAGTAGCGATTGTATTCATCGATTTGTATGTACTCACGCTCAAGCAGCGTCGTCACCATACGAAAAATCTCATGAACTGTTTTTCCTAGTACTTCACTTAGCTGATTCAGGGTGTAGCCCTGTGGCGCATCACTAAGTGCCTCAATAATATCGAGCCCTTTATGCAAGGCAGGAGCACTGTACCGCTGTTTGACTGGCAAAGCAGGTAAATGGTCGGTCATTTTTTGTCTGTGAAAAATTGTTTTTCTTTATAAAAATAATAAATGGGTATTTAGTTACTTTTACGCTTTTCTTAGGGAAAGCACTATGTCTCTCTCATGGATATTTGAATTTCTTCTTTGTAGTATACAAAAAAATCAGTGACCTACAGCTCGTTAGACACATATAAAAATATATTTTTTCTAGCAAAAAAAGGTATGACAATGAGTGGACGTTTAGCAGGAAAAGTAGCGCTCGTCACCGCAGCAGGCCAAGGCATCGGCCGTGCCACCGCTGAGCGCTTTATCGAGGAAGGAGCAACCGTTATTGCAACGGATTTACGCGTGGAGTTGTTAGCCGATTTACAAGGCGCCAAAGTGGCTCAGTTAGATGTGACTGACGCCCAAGCTGTTAGCGCCTTGATCCAAGAGGTAGGACCACTCGACATCTTGTTTAACTGCGCGGGTTACGTCCACCAAGGCAGCATTCTGCAGTGCGATGACAAAGCATGGCAGCAATCCATGCACTTAAACGTAGACTCCATGTACTACACCATTCGCGCGGCGCTACCTGCCATGTTGGAAAACGGTGGCGGCTCGATTATTAACGTATCCTCTGCCGCGTCCAGCATCAAAGGCGTACCTAATCGTTTTGCCTATGGCACCAGCAAGGCCGCCGTCATTGGTCTGACTAAAGCCGTTGCGGCTGATTTTGTGTCTCAAGGCGTACGTTGCAACGCCATTTGCCCCGGCACAATCGAATCGCCTTCACTGCGTGAACGCATTCAAGAACAAGCCACCCAGCTGAATAAAGACACCGCAGCGATTGAGCAAAACTTTATTGCCCGCCAGCCTGTAGGCCGTCTGGGTACTCCCGACGAGATTGCTTCTATGGCCGTGTATCTGGCTTCAGATGAATCTCGCTTTACTACCGGCACCAACATGATTGTGGACGGTGGTTGGTCCAACTAATAACTGAGAGTTAACAATGAAATTAGTACGTTTTGGTGAAGTAGGCCAAGAAAAGCCCGGCATTGTTGATAGCAACGGCCAAATCCGCGATCTGTCTGGTGTGGTTTCAGACATCAGCGCCGAGATGCTAAGCGATGAAGGTCTAGCAAAAATTGCTGCGGTCGATGTAGAGCAACTGCCCGTGGTTGCCAACCCCGGTCGTATCGGTACCCCCTACAGCGGCTTAGGTAAGTTTTTATGCGTAGGCTTGAACTACAGCGATCACGCTGCGGAAACCGGTGCCCAAGTACCCGAAGAGCCCATACTTTTTAACAAATGGTCAAAGCCTACTGGCCCTAACGACGCCGTCGTATTGCCCCAAAACTCAGTCAAAACCGACTGGGAAGTAGAGCTTGGCGTCGTGATTGGTAAAAAAGCACGCTACGTCAGCTTGGAAGACGCGCTTAACCACGTTGCTGGCTATTGCGTTGTGAATGATATTTCCGAGCGTGAGTATCAACTAGAACGTTCCGGCACATGGGATAAAGGTAAAGGTTGCGACACCTTCGGCCCGATCGGCCCATGGTTGGTTACCCGCGATGAGGTGGCTGATCCACAAAATTTAGACATGTGGCTGGATGTGAACGGCCAGCGTTTCCAAACCGGAAATACGCGCACCATGATCTTTGATGTGGCTTACTTAATCCACTACATCAGCCAATTCACCACACTGTACCCCGGAGACCTGATCTCTACTGGTACGCCCCCCGGCGTGGGCTTAGGACAAACACCACCTGTGTACTTAAAAGCAGGCGATGTCATGAAACTTAGTATTGAAGGCTTAGGCGAACAACAGCAAGAGGTATTCAGCTGGAACGCTGACTTGCTGGATTAATCTCACATTACGTTAGGAAGCCAAATTATGTTTAAAAAACTCACAGCCGTCATGGGCTTATGCTTATCTCTGGGCCTAACCGGTACCGCCGTTGCCCAAGAAGACCAAAGTCTGGAACGCATTAAAGAGCGTGGCACCATTCGTATTGGTGTCATGATCGACTTCCCTCCCTACGCCAGTGCTGGCCCCGGTAATAAACCGGACGGCTACGACGCTGAAGTGGCCAATATGTTGGCCGATTACCTTGGCGTAAAAATGGAACCCGTGGTTACTACCGGTCCTAACCGCATCCCTTATCTGTTAACCGATAAAGTGGATGTCATTGTTGCTTCGTTAGCCATTACCGAAGAACGTCAAAAGCAAGTGCAGTTCTCTAACCCATACTCTGCAGCCAGCATGGTTTTACTTGGCCCTAAAGACGTAAAAATTGATAGTCCTGCCGACTTCACCCAATACAAAATTGGTGTGCCACGCGCCAGCACTACCGACATCGGTGTGATGAAAATCGCCCCCGAAGGTACAGATATCCGTCGCTTTGATGACGATGCCTCGGCACTACAAGCCATGATCGTAGGTCAAGTAGACGTAGCCGGTACGTCAACCGTTATCGCTTCTGAAGTGCAAAAACGTCACCCCGACAAATTTGCTATTCAGTACGTGATTAACGAGCAGCTAATGGCCGTCACCATGAAAAAAGACCAGCCCGAATTGCTCAACGCCGTTAACCAGTTTGTTGCCGACAAGATTGCCGACGGCTCATTGGATAAAGCGTTTAACAAATGGCTGGGTACCGACTTGCCAGACTCCGTACGTAACCCCGTACAGCAATAGTCATAACACGCTTGGCAGTTATGCCTAGAGGGGGTGTGCCACACACCTCCTCATGCAGCTTGTTTTTGAACATCGAGTTTTACCATGAACTATGCATTCCAGTTTGACGCAGTATTTGAGTCCTGGCCGCTTTTACTAGAAGGCACCTGGGTAACGATTAAGCTGTCCTTTTTATCCATGTTTTTTGGCCTAATCATCGCGATTGCCTGCGCCGCCGCCAAAATCAATGGAAACGCATTAATTCGTTTTCTGGTTAACTGCTACATCGAATTAATTCGCAACACCCCCTTCATTATTCAGCTTTTTGTTTTCTTCTTTGCGCTGCCTACCATCGGCATCAAATGGAGTGCATATACCGCTGCGCTGGTGGCGATGACCGTGAACCTTGGTGCTTACGCCAGTGAGATTGTACGCGCCGGTATCGAAGCCATCCCCAAAGGCCAAGTGGAAGCCGGACGCGCATTAAGCTTATCGGGTGTGCAGGTCTTTAGACACATCATTTTAAAGCCCGCACTAAAAACTATTTACCCTGCTCTGACCAGCCAATTTATTTACTTAATGTTGGCCTCTAGCGTGGTGTCAGTTATTTCGGCTGATGACCTAACATCCGTAGCGTCCAGCATTCAGTCATTAACCTTCCGTAGTTTTGAAATCTATATTGTCGTTACCGGCATTTATTTACTGTTGACGTTAGGCTTTTCAGCTTTATTTTCTTTTATTTACAAGCACACCCTCGATTATCCGGATAGAAAATAATGCGTACTTTCAATATTTATGACTTCTGGTTCATCGTCGAAGCCACGCAATGGACTATTCTTCTTTCCTTAATCGCCTTTATCGGGGGCGGGATTATCGGGTTGTTTGTTGCGCTGGGTAGAGTCTCAGAGAAATCGTGGTTACGCGTTAGCATGCGCGTTTTTATCGAGTTCTTCCGCGGTACTCCGTTACTACTACAGTTATTTTTAGTGTTCTTCGGCCTGCCCGTTTTAGGTTTTGATATCAATATTTGGTATGCCGCCTCTATCGCTTTAGTGCTAAATAGCGCTGCCTTCTTAGCAGAAATTTGGCGCGGATGTATTGAAGCCGTACCTAAAGGTCAAAGCGAAGCGGCCTCGGCACTGGGCTTAACATACAGCCAAAAAATGAAGGATGTCGTACTGCCCCAAGCAATGAAAATCTCCATTCCCCCTACCGTGGGTTACTTGGTGCAAATTATTAAAGCGACTTCCTTAACATCAATTATTGGCTTTATTGAGTTAACCCGAGCCGGACAGATTGTGAACAACTCAACGTTCCAGCCGTTAATTATTTTCAGCTTGGTTGCAGGTCTTTATTTTATTCTTTGTTGGCCACTTTCTTTTTATGCCGGTAAGTTAGAAAGAAGAATGGGTGCAAGATAATACTTTTTATTTTTGAAATAGATTTTTTAGAACA
>DATGRU010000081.1:0-11245 GCA_035303295.1 Paenalcaligenes sp. | reverse complement strand
TATCGATTGCTCATTACTGACGTCCGTCGAAGAAGCCAGAAAGAATCGAGATCCTGTACTACGCTCAGCCCGCGCATGCCGACGAGCTTCTTCATAGTTCTCGTACCCCAAGCGCTTTACAAAACGAGTTACTGTGGCTTTGGAAACGTGTGCAAGCTCTGCTAGCTCCGAGGCAGAAAAGCTTGCTAACTCCCCGGGGAAATCACAAACAAAGTCTCCTAGTCGCCGCTCTGCTGGATGCAACTCTGGCAATAAAGCGCGCACGCGGCTCAAAAAAGATGGTGCTTGCATGATTCACCTTAGGCTTAGGGCATGTTAATAAAAAGCCATTGCAACTTTTCAGCAGCAATGGCCTGAAAGGGGAGTTCACAATTTAATTGGAACCCCTGAATACTAAGAGCGGCGCTGATTGGCCAGAGCCATGCCCAGATAGTTGTCGAAAGAGCCTTCGGCCACGCGGAACCATGGTACTACTTCGTCTCGGAAGCCCATGTAGCTGTCGTGAATTTTCTTAAACATTGGATCTTTATCGCAGAACTCTTTAAAGAGTTGGTTCGATGTTTCGAACGATGCATCCATTACATCGCGAGGGAATGCTTTTAGCACTGCACCTGCTGCGATTAAACGACGCAGTGCACCCGGGCTTTGCGCATCGTAAGTGTTCAACATTTTATTAGCTGCAGCGCGAGCACATGTTGCCACCACCGACTGATACTGTTTTGGTAAGTTCGCAAAAGCCTCGTCGTTTACATACAAAGAAACTTGAGCAGAGCCTTCCCACCAACCGGGGTAGTAGTAATACTTCGCCACTTTCTGGAAGCCAAGGCTTTCATCATCAACTGGACCCACAAACTCAACCGCGTCCAACGTGCCTTTTTCCAGTGAAGGATAAATATCACCTGGAGGTACTTGCTGAGGCACCACGCCCATACGCGCTAGTACTTCACCCGCAAAACCAGCAGTACGCATTTTCAGACCTTTAAGGTCTTCAATGGAGTTAATTTCTTTACGGTACCAGCCGCCCATTTGCGTACCGGTGTTACCAAAGGGGAAGTTAACAATATTACGGGTTGCGAATAACTCGCGTAATAACGTTAAGCCTTCACCTTCGTACATCCAGGAATCTAACTGGCGGGAGTTCAGCCCGAACGGTACGGCGGTGTCAAACGAAAAAGAAGGATCTTTACCATAAAAATAGTAAGAAGCCGTTTGACCGGCTTCTACCGTGCCATTCCCTACAGCATCCATGACCTCGAAACCCGGAACCAGCTCGCCCGCGGGATACAGTCGAATGGAAAAATTACCGTTCGTGGCTTCTTCAACCATTTTGACGAACAACTGTGCGGTGCCGAACAAAGCAGGCGTGGACGGACCATAGGTAGAGGTCATCTTCCAGTTCACTTTGGGATTACTTTCGGCGATAGCTGGGGCGGCAAACGCAGCGCTACCCGCTACGGCGCCAACACCCGCTTTCTTTAAAAATGAGCGACGCTCCATGATATGGGATCTCCAAGGGTTAATAACGTGGCCGCCTTACAGCCACGAATGCTGGATCATACAACGACTAGCGCTAGACCGTAATCCGGATAAACCTACATTTAGCCTACTAATTTACTTGCCACGTGGCTATAGACTTAGCTGCCTGCAATCGCCATGCTTTCAATCAGTACAGAGCCGCTTGTTTTAGAGCCACGCGTTTGAGAATCGGCGCCTACCGCCACAATGTTCTTGAACATATCGGCCAGATTACCAGCGATGGTAATTTCTTCTACCGCGTGCTGAATAACACCGTTTTCTACCCAATACCCAAAGGCACCGCGGGAATAATCGCCTGTTACGTAGTTAATGCCCTGCCCGATGAGCTCGGTAACCAATAAACCCGTACCCAGCTTGCGCAACATGGCGTCAAAATCATCATCAGCATGAGTCAAGCGTGATTGCAGGTGCAAATTATGCGAACCACCCGCATTACCCGTGCTACGCATACCCAACTTACGTGCCGTGTAACTGGACAAGAAGTAACCTTCCAAGGTGCCCTTATCAACCAAACGACGGGCCTGTGTACGTACCCCTTCGCTATCAAAAGGTGCACTGCCCATAGCGGCTTTTACGTGTGGGTCTTCAATCACGCTTAAATGCCCAGCTAATACTTTTTTGCCTAAGCTGTCCTGAAGAAACGAGGTTTTACGATACAGTGCGCCGCCACTGGTGGCTTGTACCAACGACCCCAATAAACCTACAGCTAAAGGTGCTTCAAATAACACGGGGTAATTTCCCGTTTTAATACGTCGAGCAGCTAACCGTGCCAATGTACGCTGCGCCGCATAAGCACCAACGCTTTCTGGGCTGGCTAAATTGGCCGCATTGCGTGATGCGCTATACCAATAATCGCGCTGCATGGATTCGCCTTTACCAGCAATAGGCGACACCGAAATTGAATGACGACTATAGGGATAGCCACCTAAAAAACCTCGGCTATTCGCCAACACAAAATGCCCTTCGGAGCTATCGACCGACGCGCCTTCACTGTTGCTAATAGCGTCGCTGTATTGCAACGCTGCTCGCTCGGTACGTAAAGCCAGACGCTGCGCTTGCTGGGCATTTAACTGCCAAGGGTGATAAAGCTGTAAATCGGGGTATTCAAGAGCCAATTGATCTGCTTCGGGCAAACCAGCGGCCGTATCTTCTGCTGTGTGCTTAGCGATATGCCACGCTGCCGCAACAGTTTGCTTTAATGCGTCCGGTGCAAAATCAGAGGTGGATGCAGTGCCGCGTTTTAAGCCATCAAAAACGGTAATCGCCATGCCTCGATCACGAGTTTGCTCTACAGTTTCCAGATCCAAATTACGCACTGACACCGATAAACCGCGGCTTTCTGATACCTCTACAGCCGCATCAGAGGCCCCCAGTTTTTTGGCATGTTTTAATGCGGTTTCTGCTAACTCACAGAAACGAAACTGATTCTCTGAGATGGGTAAATTGGAAATGATTGGTTCGCTCATTGATACTCTTTAAGGTTAGGCGGTTATGATAGCTAATTGGCGACACTATTATTTTTCTTCTTATGTCTGATCTTAATGTAGAACCCGATGAAAACGGCTATTTTGGCCCAAGTAAGTCCCAAGTTAAACGGGATATGCTGGCTTTAGTCGATTTAGGCAAAGCACTCATCGACTTGTCAGACGACAAGTTACGCCAACTGAAGCTGGATGACAAACTCTACACGGCGATTAAAGAGGCGCGCACCATTAAAGCCCGCGAAGGCAAACGCCGCCAAATTCATTACGTCGGTAAGTTATTGCGTAATGAAGATGCCGACGTTATTCGCGAGCAGCTCAATGTGTGGGCCAACGGCTCAAAAGAACAGGCTCGCGCCATGCACCGTATTGAAGCGTTGCGCGACTTACTGATGCGCAGTGATGATGCGCTTACCGAGTTCTTTGACACCTACGAACAGGTTAACGTGCAAGAGTTTCGCACCCTTGTGCGCTCGGCCCGCCGCGAAGCTCAACAAAACGAGGCCCTCCCCGAAGGGCGTGAGCCGTCCCGCAAACATTTTAGAAATCTTTTTCAGGCTATTAAGGCCATTGTTGCTTAACCGGAGTAAGCATGACCCCGCTACTTGAATGCATTGAAATCGAAACCGCACCCAACCCAGAGTTCGCCATTATTTGGCTGCATGGTTTAGGTGCAGATGGTAATGACTTTGCCCCCATTGTTCCCGAGCTGGGGCTAGACAAAGACATGGCTGTGCGTTTTATTTTCCCTCACGCCCCTGTACAAGCCGTTACGATCAACGGTGGCATGATGATGCGTTCGTGGTACGACATTTACGTAGCTGATTTAGTACGCCAAGAAGATGAAAATGGCTTGCGCACCTCGCAATTGGCGGTGCAAGACCTTATTGCTCGCGAGAACGCACGCGATATTCCTACCGAACGCATTGTGTTGGCGGGCTTCTCACAAGGCTGTGCGATGACCTTACAAACCGGCTTACGTTTGGAAGAATCTCTTGCCGGCATGATCTGCCTATCGGGTTATTTGCCACTGGCGACCAAGGCCGAGCAAGAACGGCATAAAGCGAACCAAGATACGCCAATTTTCATGGCGCACGGAACGCAAGACCCCGTAGTCCCCCTTGCCCGCGCCGAAGACTCGCGTAAGTTACTGGTTGAATTAGGCTACGACGTAGATTGGCATACGTATCCCATGCCTCATTCGGTGTCTGCAGAGGAAATTAACGATATATCGAATTTCCTGAAGAAAGTACTGGTGAAGTAACTAGCTACTACTTAATGATCGATGGGCTCGTCACGCAATTTTAGCCACACTCGTCGCAAAGCGGGATCCAGCTCATCGCGTTCTACCGTGAAGCCCAAGCTTCTCATTAACTTAAGCATGGGCTGATTTTTTGCCAGCACATAACCATCGATATAATGCAGCCGCTGATGCCTCGCCGCGGTAATTAAGCCTTGCATTAAGGTTGTGCCTAGGCCCCGACGCTGCCAATCATCAGCAATCACCAAGGCGTACTCAGCACCCAAGCCATCACGGTTACGTAAATAGTGCGCAAAACCCACTACCTTCTCGTATAGCCTTCCTCGATCTTCCGGGTTAGGGTGCCAAACGGTTGCCACTAAAGCCAATTCACGATCGTAATCAATGCGTGTGTAGCGAGCCAACATTTGTGGGGTCAGTTCGCGCATCATGGAAACAAAACGCATGTAGCGAGTCTCCAGCGATAAGTCGCGAATAAACTCCTGCAAGGCGTAAGCATCTTCGGGGCGTATTGGCCGCATTAGCCATGGTGTCTCGTCCCTTAACTGTTGCTCTTGAACCAAATGGCGAGGATAAGGGTGAATGGCCAAATGCGCATAACCACTAGCCTGCACTGATTCGTTGATATGCGTGGGTACTAAACTAATGTCCACTGCCCCCGCATACAACTGATGGCTATCAGCAATTAAGGGATCAATACTTAATGACTCAAGCTCTGGCAACTCGCTAATCATTTCCGAGACATGCTCTAAAGTATCTTTTAATAACTCCAGAACAACTGGGGTGACCTGCTTTTGATACAAGCTAGCCCACCCCGGACAGCGTTGTAGTAATTGATTAGCCAACACTCGGTTCAGCGGTGGTAATTCCAGATTACGGTAGTTGGTTACCGCACCGCCATCAGCCCCGCCCGGACTTACGCTAAAGTAAGGCCCTACTTTGGGATCTCGGCGCACCCGAATCGATAGAGGGCTTAGCTCGGCCTCTTGCTGTTTTTCAGCGAAGGCCGTGTCGTTGAGCACGTGAATAGGGATCGCAAAATACGAGAAAAGCTGCCCTACCTCAGCTGCATCCAACTGAGTGCGTTGTTGTGCTATTAGCTGTTGCAGTAAGGCGCGCGCAGCGTCTACATCAGGCGCCACACCTAACGGCTCGGGCGGTAATACCTGCTGAGCCACAATCTGGCTTTCATGATGAGCCGCCAGCAAGTCAAACGCATTGGCGGCTGTATCAGGCGTGCGAAAAGCGGGGGCTCCGGCAACGTCTAAACGGTAACGTAAAGGGCGCATACTGCGCTCGCCGATTAAGCAGCTAATAATCGGCTTGCGCAAACGAGCCGTTAGTTCTATTAGCTCTTGTGTGATCGCCTCAAAATCAGCCAAAGGGTCTGGCGCCAACAACACCAGAATACCGGCTACGTTCTCGTCTGCATTCAACGCAAGAACGGAATCGCGTACATACTCTGCCGTAATGGGTCTATAACGAACAACCGGATTCGCAACGCGATCTCCCTCTGCAGAGAATGCCGCTAATGCATCAAGGGTTTGTGGTTTTAGCGTGGCTAAATAAGCGGTATTAGCACGTCGAATCACCTCTGTAGCCAGCCCTGCAGCGCCCTCACCATTACTCAACAAGGCCAGCCCGGCACCTTTAGGTCGTCGCGCATGCACCAACACTTTTAATGCCGAGAACAACTGCACAAAGTAATGGATGCGTACCGCCCCCACCCGCCGCACCAGCGTATCAAACACTGCATTCTGTGCTGGCGAAGCGTTAGCCTCGATGCTAGCAACAGGAAGAATAACCACGGGCTTTACGGCTGCAGCGGCGTACAAGGCGCTGCTAAATTTGCGCGCTGACACCGTATCATCAGCAATCACCGCAATGCTGTCGGTGTAGGGATCGACCGCAAAATACCCCAATACGTCCACCAGCGAAATATCAGCCTCGTCACCTAAGGACATGAGGCACGAAAAACCCATGCTCACATCGTCGGCCCAGTCCAACACGGCAGCACTTAAACTGCGCGACTGCGATAACAAAGCCACCTTAGCTTTAGTGGCTAGCGTTGGGTTTAAACTGGCATTCAAGCCCAAGCTGGGACGTTGAATGCCAAATGAGTCAGGCCCCATTACATAGCAGCGATGCGCTCTAGCCCAGTCTTTTAACTGCTGCATCAAGGCTTTATTGTGTGCCGAAGGCTTAGCAGAAGCCAGCAACAACAACGCCCGCGGCTGCCAGATTGCAATGCGCTCTAGCAAGGCCGGTAAATGCATTGTGTCCACGCTTAATACCACTAAGTCCAGACGCTGGCCTGCCCGCATAAAAGGTAGCGTGGCTGGCAAGCCCCACGGACGCCGTTTTTCAAAATGAAAAAACGCATAACGCCCCACTAAAGGCGAATCGTCAGAAAGCACATGTGGCATCTCGCGATCGGCGATAACAACCAGTGAGCGCGGCTCAAAAAATGCCGCTAAGCGATGGCGGAATGCAGACATTCGTACCCCGAAAAAGAAAAAGCACGCCAGAAAGAACCAGACTCTGGTTACTATCTTAAAATACAACTATTGCAGACTACACCTATGTTCACCATTTCGTGGTGTGCATAGGGCTAATTATCTTTACCTTTATGACTACATCCAACCCTGTACGAACTCGTTTCGCGCCGTCACCCACGGGCTATTTGCATCTGGGGGGGGCCCGTACCGCTTTATTTTCCTGGGCCTTTGCCCGGCACCATCAAGGCGAGTTTATTCTACGCGTCGAAGACACCGACCTTGAACGCTCAACCCCAGAAGCCGTTCAAGCTATTTTGGACGGCATGAACTGGCTGGGCATGCAAACGGATGAAGGTCCGTACTATCAAATGCAACGTATCGAGCGTTACCGTGAAGTGATTGCACAAATGCTCAAAGACGGTACGGCATACTACTGCTACAGCACCCCAGAAGAAGTAGACGCCATGCGCGAACGCGCTCGCCAATTGGGTTTAAAACCTCGCTACGATGGCACGTGGCGCCCCGAACCCGGAAAAACCTTACCCTCCGTCCCTGAAGGCCGTTCACCCGTGGTGCGCTTTAAATCGCCCCAAGAAGGGGCCACTAGCTGGGATGATATGGTCAAAGGTCGCATCACGTTTGATAACAGTGAACTGGATGATCTAATTATTGCGCGGGCTGATGGTACCCCTACTTATAATTTTTGTGTGGTTGTCGACGACTGGGACATGAAAATCAGCCACGTTATACGTGGCGATGACCACGTCAATAACACCCCACGTCAAATCACCATTTTAGAAGCGCTGGGTGCTACCCCACCCCAATATGGCCACGTACCCATGATTTTGGGCCCCGACGGTGAAAAGCTTTCTAAACGCCACGGTGCCGTCAGCATTATGGAATACGACACACAAGGGTATTTGCCTGAGGCCATGGTGAATTATCTGGCTCGCTTGGGTTGGAGCCACGGTGACAACGAATTGTTTACACGTGAACAGTTCGTGGAATGGTTTGATACCCGCAACCTAAGTAAATCGGCCTCGCAGTGGGATCCGAAAAAGCTTAATTGGGTGAATGCGCACTACATTAAGCAGCACGACAATGCGAGCTTAGCTGAACTGGTTGCACCACGTGTTCAAGCCTTAAATGGCGACCCTGCCGCAACCGATTTAGCTGCTGTCATGGGCTTATTAAAAGATCGCGCCGAAACCTTGAATGATCTGGCTCAAAGTGCGTTGTTATTCTGCGCCCCCTTCGAGCCCGCACCGGCCGAACTGCAAGCCGAAGTATTAAACGATGACGCTAAACAGGTTTTGCGCAGCTTCAAAGAACACGCCGAAGCCCTATCTGAATGGAACACAGAAAACCTAGCTCAAGCCATACGCGATACCTTGGAAGCCAATGGCATCAAAATGCCCAAGCTAGGCATCCCATTGCGGGTAGCCGTTACCGGACGCAAACAAACCCCCGCTATTGACGCGGTGTTAGCCATATTGGGCCGCGATACCGTGCTGCAACGCTTAGCAGCATTAAACTAAAGCGCCCCACCTTACTCCGTGCATAACATTTAGGTGTTGTGCACAGAGTGAGGGCTTAATGCTGAGTAGTTAGAACGGAAGACGATAACCCGGCGATGTACGTGTTAACTCGTAATCACTACCTACAGGGTTAGATAGTTTAAGTTTTTCGGCTTCGATACTGATCACCGGAAAGCGATTCGTGAAAATAGGGTCTGATGTGTCCACGACACTGCCATTTGATTCACGGGTCTCAAGCACCAAGACCTCGCCTTCACGCCACCAACAACCACTTTCTGCTAAACCTTGCGAAGGTTGCTGTGGCCGCTTTAATTGCTCGGTATACGCCATTTCACCCGATGCATGTAACGTAAATAGTGTGCGTAGCTCGCCCACCACGCCCTCTTCCTTACGCTTACTTAGCCAGTTACCCACCACCGGATCATCGGGCTGTGCCGCTTTGCAGGCCTCAAGCACTACAGTTTTCTCTTCGGTGCCGCTGACCGAGCGCGGCTGTTGTGCACAACCTGCTAAAAATAGTCCCATCAGCACACCTAGCGTCAGCGTGCCTTTGACATTGCGGTGAAAAAGCATAGATCAACCTTTTAAATAGCAGAATACAAGCCACTGCTTTACCATGCAGTGCAACTAAGCCCATGGATACTAACCCGAATCATAATCATGTATGATGCTGCACCCGGACATAACAGGCGATGAAAACAGCCACAAGCGTCGGGTCAGTTCTAATTTTTAACCCAATATAACGCCTCGCCTGATTTCTATAAAGACGATTTTCATGCTTAGCGATAATTGACATTTACATACAAAAAATTTGTATGCTTGCCCCAAAATTCACCCCAAGGGCGTAGCATTATCCTAAGGATACAACCCAAGTTAAGGTTGCCAAATGCTTAATTTTAGCCAGCTATTTAGGGCAAAGGCGCACCAATAAAGGGCTTGCGTCAGCCCTCGGAAAGCACAGTCTTGCCAGCCTACTCTTTTAGAAAAGTCAAGGCTAAAATCAACTTGATCGCAACGGCTTACACCACTACAATTAGTGCCAGACCGCTGCTCTACCACTATATCTTGTGTTTGATGTGAAGCAGCGCCTCAGCAATAAGAATGCGCCTTTGCGCACACTAAACACCCTATTCTTTATGAACTGTCGCGCTGACTGCCTTGCTGTCGCGCCGACCCCAGCTCAAGGACATCCACATGCAAACCACGTCGACTGCTGCAACTACACCAGCCTCGGTCACGTCTACTAGCTCCGCCACGCCAGCCTCCACCGAAAGACAAGCTGGCCAGTGGGTAGACTTTAAAGTAATTCGCCGCAATGGCGCTGTTGTTAACTTCGAGCCCAGCAAAATCTCTGTTGCCATGACCAAGGCCTTTTTGGCTGTAAGCGGCAATCAGGGTGCAGCGTCTGCGCGCATCCGCGAACTGGTCGACGAATTAACCGAACAAGTTGTAAATGGTCTGGTACGTCATCGCCCCGGTGGCGCAACGTTCCATATCGAAGAAATTCAAGACCAAGTTGAATTGTCCTTAATGCGTTCCGGCGAACACGACACCGCTCGTGCCTACGTGCTTTACCGCGAGAAACGCAATCAAGAACGTGCAGCACAAAAAGCAGCCGAGCAACAAACCGCTGAAGCCAACACGCCCGTTATTCATGTTACTGAAAACGGTGTGAAGCGCCCTCTAGATATCAGCTTGCTACGCAACACCATCGTCGAAGCTGGCGTTAACCTGCCCATCGAAATCGATGTAGACGGGTTATTGAACGAAACCATTATTAACCTCTACGACGGCGTCCCCGTAGAAGAAGTATTTAAATCCTTAATTCTCGCTGCGCGTACTCGTGTCGAAACCGACCCGAACTACAGCCAAGTAACGGCTCGCTTGCTGTTGCACACCATTCGCCAAGAAGTACTGGGCGAAGAAGTGGCGCAATCGGCCATGGGCGAACACTACGTTAGCTACTTCCCCGAGATGATTCGCCAAGGGGTAGAAGCAGAACTGCTCAACCCAGAACTCGGTCAATTCGACTTAGTGCGTCTTGCTCAAGCTCTAAAAGCCGAGCGCGATCAACAGTTCGACTACCTCGGTCTGCAAACACTGTACGACCGCTACTTCCTGCACATCCGCGGTCGTCGCATCGAACTGCCACAGATTTTCTTCATGCGTGTTGCCATGGGTCTGGCACTACGGGAAGCAAAACGCGAAGAGCGTGCCATTGAGTTCTACAATCTGTTGTCCTCATTCCACTTCATGAGCTCAACACCAACGCTGTTCAACTCGGGCACCATCCACTCGCAGTTATCATCGTGCTACCTCACCACCGTACCTGACGATTTGGCCGGTATTTACGATGCTATTAAAGATAACGCCCTGCTGTCTAAATTTGCTGGCGGTCTGGGTAACGACTGGACACCTGTACGTGCGTTGCGTAGCCACATTAAAGGCACCAACGGCGAAAGTCAGGGTGTTGTTCCTTTCCTAAAAGTCGTTAACGACACCGCTGTCGCCGTTAACCAAGGTGGTAAACGTAAAGGGGCTGTGTGCGCCTACCTCGAAACATGGCACTTGGATATCGAAGAGTTCCTCGAATTACGTAAAAACACCGGTGACGAGCGCCGTCGCACGCACGACATGAACACTGCCAACTGGATTCCAGACTTGTTCATGAAACGCGTTATGGAAGAAGGCGAATGGACACTGTTCTCGCCCTCCGATGTACCCGATCTACACGACAAGTACGGCCGTGAGTTCGAAGCTGCTTACGTCGAGTACGAGCGTCGTGCCGATCAAGGCGAAATCACGCTGTTCAAACGCCTACCCGCTATTTCGCTATGGCGCAAAATGCTCTCCATGTTGTTCGAAACAGGCCACCCATGGATTACCTTTAAAGATCCATGCAACATCCGTTCGCCGCAACAGCACGTAGGC
>DATGRU010000080.1:0-2641 GCA_035303295.1 Paenalcaligenes sp. | reverse complement strand
AAGCTTATTTGTAGTGTTGGCACTGATGTCACTTGCCAGTTGGTATTTGATTTTCGTGAAAGCTTTTTTATCGATGCGGCTAAAACGTCGTTCCAAGCACTTTTTACGTGAGTTCTGGGCGGCCAGCTCCTTAGAGCAAGTTGAAAATGAAATTGCGACCCATGGTGCGAGTGAGCCCTTCGCTCATTTAGCTAGCCACGCCATTCATGCCCGTAATCATCATGCGCGATACGGTGCCTTAAAACTGGAAGAAAAAGGTTCTACTGATTCGTTTGTGATGCGCATTATGCGCAAGGTCATTGACGAAGAAACTGCCCGTTTAGAAAATGGTCTAACCTTGTTAGCGTCAGTGGGTTCAACCGCACCATTCGTTGGTTTGTTTGGAACGGTATGGGGCATTTATCACGCGCTTATTAATATTGGTTTGTCCGAAGAAGTGGCGCTTAACCAAATTGCCGGCCCAGTGGGTGAAGCATTGATCATGACTGGTCTAGGTTTGGCAGTAGCGATTCCTGCTGTATTGGCATTTAACGCTTTTGTCCGAACAAACCGTGTGTACCTGTCGCAGCTTGATGCGTTTGCGCATGACTTATTTACCTTCCTAACAACAGGTCAACAAGTAACCGATGCAAACGGCTATCAGTTGCGTAATACACCAGAAGTACCTAGCCAAAACTTACACACCACAACCACCATGCAGCCTGCAGGGGGTGAATAATGTCCTTTGGAAGTTTTGATAACCGTACCTCAACAAACACCATGTCTGAAATCAACATGGTGCCGCTGATCGACGTCATGTTGGTGCTGTTGGTGATCTTTCTGATTACCGCGCCACTACTAACGCACAGTATTAAGGTGCAGTTACCTCAAGCGACGGCTCAACCCGTAGAGAAAGAGCAGATTAATTTGGATTTGGCGGTCACGATTAATGGTGAAATCTATCTAAATAATGAGCTTGTGGCATTAGAGGATTTGTCTCAGGTGTTGGCGCCTTATGCGAGCGAAACCCCTCAGCCCGAGATTCGTATCCGTGCCGATCAGGATACACGCTACGAGTTATTGGCTCAGGTAATGAGCCAAGCTAAAGCTTCTGGTATGGCTCGATTGGGCTTTGTTACCCGCCCCGGTTCAGATTCAGCCGGTACTGCTGGGCCAAACGGTATAACCCTGCCTTCTAGTAACCCTTCCAGCAGTGACGCCAGCACAGCAGGTGGTACTGCCCAGTAGTAAGTAAGTCTCCTTAGCCTTGAGCATTGCGTAGGCTTTTACACCTCAAAAACGAGTTTTAGTATTCGTTTTTGAGGTTTTTTTTTTGGTTCTTCTAAGGTAGGGCTCTATGATAATGTCGATCATTAATTTTTTTAGATCGCGCTAGAATGCTACCTATGCGATTACTACTTATAGAAGACGATGCTAGCCTTGGGCCAGCACTGCAAGATTTCTTATCCAGTCAGGGGCATGCTGTTGATTTAATCCAGCATGGCAATGACGTTAGCAGCGCTGTAGATGCGGCTTGCTACGATTTGCTGTTGCTTGATTTAAATTTGCCGGGGCTAAGTGGCTTAGAAATTCTTAGCCAACTGCGGAAATCGGGAAATCAAGTGCCGGTTATTATCTTAACGGCTCGGGACGATTTGGAAGACCGCGTAGCAGGCTTGGATGCTGGGGCAGATGATTATGTCACGAAGCCCTTCGAGTTAGCCGAGCTGGCCGCTCGCGTTAGGGCCTTTGCGCGTCGCCGTGTTGGGCAGGCTTCCTCAGTATTGCAGGTAGGGCCACTTAGCTTCGATATGGTGGGGCGCGAGGTTCGTGTGGATGATCAGCGGGTTAGTTTGTCGGTACGCGAATTATCTGTTTTGGAAATGCTGATGGCGCGAGCCGGTAAAGTGGTAACTAAACAGCAAATTGTGAGTTCATTGTCAGCGAATGATGCCGACTTTAGCGAAAATGCGGTCGAGGTGTATGTGTATCGTCTGCGTAAGCGCTTAGAGGGGACGGTGGTCACGATTCAAACCGTGCGCGGCTTTGGTTACGTACTTGATGTGACTGCGGCCTCGTGATGAATGCCGACCCTACCCAGCATGCCTCAGTGCCGTCCGAGCAGTCAGCTAAGGGCATCAGGCGTTTTACTCAGCACTGGCAACAGGGTAGTTTGGCACGTCATTTGGTTAAGCGTTTAATGCCGCCTATCGCCTTACTGGTGGCGTTGGATTTGGCGGTAACGTGGGTCTTGACGCGTAAGATGAGCATTGAAGAATGGGTGCTGGAAGATATTTTCTGGACCATGGCGTTGATGCAAATCGTGTTGGTCGCGCTCTTTGCGTGGGTGTTGCTACGAGGAGTACAAAGTGGTCTCGCGTCTATACATGATCTAAGTGACCAAATTAATGAACGTGAGGTAGACGATTTACAGGCACTGGATTCGTCCAAGCTGCCTACCGAGTTATTGCCGCTTATTGATCACTTTAACGATTTGCTATGGCGCTTGGATGATACTTTGCAAGCACAAAAGCGTTTTATAGGTCATGCGGCACATCAGTTTCGTACTCCTTTAAGCAGTTTGCGGCTTGAGTCTGAGCTCATGCTGGCACAATCAGAGCTTTCCGCAGAGGTGCGGGCGCGGGCAGAGCGTATTAAATTA
>DATGRU010000079.1:0-17852 GCA_035303295.1 Paenalcaligenes sp. | reverse complement strand
CGCATGGGGCGTTTGTACACCACTGGCTTAGATCGGGTGCCTGAGTCCCTAATTGATCGTTACGTGCGCTATAGCCCTGGTGATCCTTACGATCAAGAAAAACTGGACGAATGGCAGCAAGCATTGCAAAGTACCTCTTTTTTCCGAGGGGCATTTGTTACGTTAGACACCGAATCATCCGAGCAACGTGTGCGTGAAGATGGTGAGGTTGAAATACCGGTCAGTGTGCGGGTGACCGAAGCGCCAGCGCGACGTGTCACAACTTCCATTGGGGTGGATAGCGATCACGGGGTGCGTGTCGAGGGTTTATATCGTCAAAATATTGTGTTCGGTCAGCCTGTATGGACCGAGACGGGTATCGGTGTAGACCGCGACCGCCAACGTTTTTTCTCGGACGTCTATTTACCCCCATCAATACGAGGCTATCAAAGTAGTGTAGGGGTGCTGTACCAACATGAAGATATACAGGGTTTAGATACCACGCGTGCGGCCTTGGGTTGGAAAATTCGTCAAGAGCGCCAGAATGCGTCAGGGGTGGATTATCAAACTCAGTGGAACTTGATCACGGCGTGGGATGAAACACGTATCGAGGGCGGCCCCCGCTACGAAGTGCCCTCGTTTATTGCGACGTGGCAGTGGCTACGCCGCGATGTGAACAGTGTGTACGATCCACGTGAGGGCAATTTAATTGATTTAGGTCTAGGAGCAGGGCTAACCATTGACCGGCAGGAGCCTTTTTATCGGGCGGGTTTGCGCGCACAGCAATGGTGGACGGTTAACGACGACGATGTATTAACCATTCGTGGGGAAGTGGGTAAGGTATGGACGAATACCGACCGCGTGCCGCCTGATTTTGGTTACCGCACAGGGGGAGGCCGATCTATCCGTGGTTATGGTTACCAGAGTATCGGGATTCACCGTGGTCGTGCCGTGATCGGAGCCCCCGCCTTGGCGGTAGCCAGCGTGGAGTACACCCACTACATTACCAGTATGTATGGCGTAACAGCCTTTGTGGATGTGGGGGACGCGGCAGCGTCGTTTGGCGATTGGAAGCCGCATGTGGGCTATGGTGTGGGCGCTGCAGTGCGTACACCAGCCGGGCCTTTCTTTGTCAGCGTTGCGCACGGACTAAGGGATAAACGAGTCCGACTGCATTTTTCCTTAGGAATTGCATTTTGAGTCGTCCAGCCAAAAAAAGCCTTCGCCGTCGTCTTGTCATCTGGTTTGTGCCGCTGATTACGTTGCTTGCCGTCACCCTGAGTGGTTTTGTGTATTGGCTATTGGCAACAGAGCCCGGAGCCCAATGGCTGATTCGTACCGCAGCCCATCAACTGGATGGGGAAAGTCGCGGGGTGAAGGGTACGGTCTGGAAAGGCCTAGAAGTGGCCCAGTTCGAGGCCACGTTACCCGATACCGAAATCGCATTCAGCGGATTGGTCTTGCAGGTGGACTGGCGCGCTTTATGGCAACGCCAATTACATGTTCGTGAGTTGTCTTTAGACCGTCTGTATTTGCGTTTAGACGGTGAGTCTGAGCCGAAAACCGATGATACCCCCTTTACCATGCCCGAGTTGCCTGTGGGCATTCAGGTTGATCGCTTAGCGTTGGGTCAGCTGGATCTGATCTTACAAGGCGAACCATTGCCTGTGGGCGTGTCAGACCTGCTTGCAGAGCTACAGCTAAACAACGAGACCGGCGTGGCGACCATTCACAATGTTGAAGTGGCTTATCAGGAAATCATCGCGCAAGCCGATAGTAAGTTGGTGGCCCACGCCTTGCACGACCCTTGGCCCATGCAGCTTGAATTAAACGTGAAGGCCTATGCCACCCAGCCTGACTCCTTATTGTGTGCCGATCGGTATTTGCCGGGGGTTAGTCAAGAAGACACGGATGGTCATTACTGCGCACTGAGCTTACAAAGCACGGTAGAAGGGTCTTTAGACGAGCTGCAAGTGGCCTTGCTGGGGGATGGGCAAGGTATCTCCCTGAATGCTGTGGCGAATGCGGCGCCCAAGGCCTCGTTTCCCTTACGCGATACAACGGTAGCAATGCGTCTAGGAGACGATGCCGCGTTAGATTTCGACTTGGAGTGGTCTGAAGCGCAAATTGAAGGCGAATCCTTCGATCATGTGCGGGGTAGCTTACACAGTCATAACGTAGACCTTGGTGGCTTACTTGCTAATGAGGCCTTGCCTGCTGTTTTGAGCGTAGACGGTACGTACGATGTGCTGCTAAACGATGCCTATGCACCGCGGCGGCTATACGTGGATTTGGCCGTGGCCGAGCCCACCTCATGGAATCGGCAAGCGGTGGCAGGCCATGCGAAGCTGGATGTGGACGTGCGGGAGTTGGCGCCCGATACGCCTTTTTGGCATGGTTATGTCTTAAACGATAGCGATGTGTCACTTCGCCTTGGTAGTAACCAACTTACGCTGCAAGGCAGCTGGGGGTTGAATGATGATGTATTGGCACTTCAGGTTGATGCACCAGCGTTATCGCAAATTAGCGAGGCCTTGGCCGAAATAGGGATGTTAAATGCACAGGCCAAGTTGGGCGGCTCGGTGGCGGCGCATACGCTTGAACTTGACGCTAACTATGCGCTAACGGCAGAGAACACCGGTCAAATTGGTGAAGGGCAGGTACAAACACACGTGGCGCTTTCGGGTGCTCTGTTGGATGCTATCGACACTGAGCCTACGCGCTGGCAAGGCGCCATTACCGACTTGCAGCTTAATCATGCTGGCATCGATATAAAGATAGATGGCCCCGCTATGATTGCGCTTCGTCTGCCCGATCATGAGCAGCCCCTTGTTGCGGACGTAGCCGCCTTTAAATTGTTAACGCGTTTAGACGGTAGCGATTGGTTTGTGTTGGATCACATTAGTTCGGGCGTGAACGGCAGCCATTGGCGTACTCGTGGTGGCATTGACCCGATTGCGATTGACCCCGATCGCATTGCCTTGCTACGTCGTAAATTGGGTATAGCAGACAATCAGCCTCAGCAAGGGGGCGTAAAAGATACTCGGGTGTCCAAGGCGGCTCCCTTAGCGGATTTAACCGTTGGTGCGGAATGGAACTTGGCTTTTGATGGGGCTTTAGTAGGTACCGCGTCGCTACGGCATGTGTCGGGTGATGTTATGGTGCCGCTTGAGCCATCCTTCCCGTTGGGTTTAGAGCAGTTGTCTTTAGATATCGCCATTTCTCCCGGTAGTGGATCGAACAGCCAATTGCAGGCAGCCTTAGCAGTGGTCACGCAAGACATGGGGCGTTTGGAGGGAACGGTACAAAGTATTTTGCGCTACAGCCCCGAGCAAGGTTTTCATGTGCTTGAGTCGGATGAAATTCAGGCCAACCTGAATGCGGATATTGATGATTTAGGCTGGACCAGCTTATTTTTAGGTGATGCTATGGAGCTGGGCGGTTCGCTGGATGCAGAGTTAAATGCCAGTGTATACACCACAGGTCAGTTCAGCAGCCAAGGTTATATTCACGGGCAAAACCTGCGAGTTGTGCGTTTGGACGATGGCGTGAGGCTGCTTGATGGCGAATTGCAAGCGCGCATTGATGATGATGTTTTCACTCTAGAGCGTTTGTATTTTCCAGCGGTGTTGCGTGTTGAGCCCAAAGAGTGGCGTACCGCGACGTGGGTCAGCGAGAACCCCGATGCCCAAGGGGGGAGCTTGAACTTAAGCGGGCAATGGAATTTACAAGATTCCACTGGGCGGTTTGTGGCTGATTTACACCGTTACCCGATTTTGCAGCGGGCCGACCGCTATGCCATGGTCACCGGTCAACTCAATGCCACCATCACCTTGCCTACTATTGCCTTGAGCGGCAAAATCGTCGCCGACGCGGGGTGGTTTAACCTTGATATGCTGGGCGGTATTCCTACTATTGATAGTGATATTGTGGTGCTGCGCGCAGGTGAAACCTTAGAGGAAGAGGACATCGAGCCGCCGATGGATATCAGTATGGATCTCGATGTTGATCTGGGACCGCGTTTTTACCTTACCGGTTACGGCGTGAACTCGGGTTTGGTGGGGCAACTGCGCATCACTATGATCGATGGGGCACTGACTGGTATTGGCGCGTTGCGCACACGAGGCGGAGCTATCGAACAATACGGACAACGTTTACAATTACGTCGCGGTACCATTACCTTTCAAGGTGATATCGCCAATCCCATTCTGGATATCGAGGCACTACGTACTGGGCTGGCAGTGCAGGCTGGGGTGAAAGTAGTGGGTACGGCCCGGAAGCCAAAAATCGACTTGGTGTCTTATCCTGACGTCGATCATGTAGAAAAGCTCTCGTGGTTGCTTTTTGGTCATGGTTCGGATGACTCCGCAGGCGATATCGCGTTACTATTTTCAGTTGGCTCGTCTTTCTTGGGTGGTGATGAACCGTTCTATCGTCAATTTGGTATTGACGAAGTGGCGATGCGATCCGGAGAGCTTGGCAGTGCGGGTAGTATTTTGCCGGTGGAAAGCAGTGTTAGCGGCTTAGATGGCGGCACCAGTGATGTAGAGCGCCAGTTCCTGCAAATTACCAAACAAATCAGCTCAGACATAACCTTAAGTGCCCAACAGGCTTTGTCCGATACAGGCACAGTAGGTCGAGCCAGTTATCGTCTTGCCCGGGGTTTAACGGCCGAGCTTAGTGTTGGTACCGTCAATGGGATCGCGTTAATCTACCGTTGGTTCTCGCGTGAGTAAGCGCCAAGCCCTGTGTGTTGTGGCATTTAACCCCTAGTTAGCAGAATAAATTAGCGCATTGCGCTGAAGAGGTATCCATGAGTATTAAAAGTGATCGCTGGATACGCCAGCAGTCGGAAAAGGGCATGATCGAGCCATTTGAGCCCGGTCAGGTGCGCTCAGTAGACGGACGTAAAATTGTCAGTTACGGCACAAGCAGTTATGGCTATGATGTGCGCTGCGCGAATGAATTCAAAATTTTTACCAACATTAATTCCACCATCGTTGATCCCAAAAGTTTCGACGAAGGTTCGTTTGTCGATTTTGTAGGCGATGTATGTATTATTCCGCCTAACTCTTTCGCTCTAGCACGTACGGTCGAGTATTTTCGTATTCCCCGCGATGTGTTAACCATTTGTTTGGGCAAAAGCACGTACGCGCGTTGTGGCATTATCGTGAATGTCACACCGCTTGAGCCCGAGTGGGAAGGCCACGTCACCTTAGAATTTTCCAACACCACACCCTTACCCGCCAAAATTTATGCTGGCGAAGGGTGTGCGCAAATGTTGTTTATCGGTGGTGATGAGGTTTGTGAAGTCTCGTATCGTGACCGTGGTGGTAAATACCAAGGTCAACGTGGTGTAACCCTGCCTCGCACTTAGGAGTCGCGGCATGAAATTCCGTTTTCCGATTGTCATTATCGACGAAGATTACCGCTCCGAAAATGCCTCTGGCCTTGGTATCCGAGCCTTGGCCGAGGCGATCGAAGCCGAAGGGGTCGAAGTTCTGGGGGTCACCAGTTATGGTGACCTTAGTTCTTTTGCGCAACAGCAAAGTCGCGCCAGTGCTTTTATTCTTTCTATCGACGACGAAGAGTTCCACGTCGATTCGCCCGAAGATGTTGCCGCTATTATTAAAAGCTTGCGCGACTTTATTGGCGAATTACGTTTTCGTAACGAAGATATCCCCATTTATTTGTATGGTGAGACACGCACATCGCAGCATATTCCCAACGATATTCTGCGTGAACTGCATGGCTTCATTCACATGTTTGAAGACACGCCCGAATTCGTGGCTCGCCATATTATTCGCGAAGCGCGCTCGTATTTAGAAGGTTTAGCGCCACCCTTTTTCCGCGAATTGGTCGATTATGCATCCGACGGATCCTACTCGTGGCATTGCCCGGGGCACTCTGGCGGCGTTGCCTTTTTGAAAAGCCCGGTAGGGCAGATGTTCCACCAGTTCTTTGGTGAGAACATGTTGCGTGCCGACGTATGTAATGCCGTTGACGAGTTAGGCCAGTTATTGGATCACACCGGTCCAGTTGCGGAAGCCGAGCGTAATGCCGCGCGCATCTTTCATGCCGACCACTGTTTCTTCGTTACGAATGGAACCTCTACCTCGAACAAAATCGTTTGGCACGCGAACGTCGCGAACAACGATATTGTGGTGGTCGACCGAAATTGCCATAAATCGATCTTGCATGCTATTACCATGACAGGTGCTATTCCTGTGTTTTTGCGTCCTACGCGAAATCACTTGGGCATTATTGGGCCGATTCCACGGGCCGAGTTCTCGCCAGAAAGCATCAAGAAAAAAATCGAGGCGAATCCCTTTGCCAGTTTGGTGCCGAATAAGCAGCCGCGTATTCTTACGCTTACGCAAAGTACCTACGATGGTGTTATCTACAACGTCGAGCAAATTAAAGAAGCCCTTGATGGCACCTTAGAAACCTTGCACTTTGACGAAGCATGGTTGCCGCACGCCGCCTTCCACGGGTTTTACCGCGATATGCACGCCATTGGCCCAGACCGCCCGCGCAGCAAAAAGACCATGGTCTACGCCACGCACTCGACGCACAAAATGCTGGCGGGCTTGTCGCAAGCTTCACAAATTACGGTGCAAGATGCGGAAGAGTTAAAGCTGGATCGCAACGTTTTTAACGAAGCCTACCTTATGCATACCTCTACATCGCCGCAATACGCCATTATTGCCTCGTGCGATGTGGCGGCCGCCATGATGGAGCCCCCCGGCGGCACCGCTTTGGTTGAAGAAAGCATTAAAGAGGCCCTTAACTTCCGCCGCGCAATGCGTAAGGTCGATTCCGAGTTTGGTGACGACGATTGGTGGTTTAAGGTATGGGGCCCCGATAATCTGGTGGCGGATGGCATTGGTAAGCGTGAAGACTGGTTGCTTGAGTCAGGCGATGAGTGGCATGGCTTTGGTGAGCTTGCCGACGGCTTCAATATGCTGGATCCCGTGAAAGCTACTGTGGTCACCCCGGGTTTGGATATATCGGGAACCTTTGCTGAAACAGGTATTCCTGCGGCGCTAGTATCCAAGTACTTGGCCGAGCACGGCGTAGTGGTCGAGAAAACGGGTCTGTATTCTTTCTTTATTCTGTTTACCATCGGCATTACAAAGGGCCGTTGGAATACGCTGTTAACTGCGTTGCAGCAGTTCAAAGATGATTACGATCGTAATCAGCCCTTATGGCGTATTTTGCCCGAGTTCTGCAAGACGCAACCGGGCTACGAGCACTTGGGTTTACGTGACCTGTGTCAACGTATTCACGAGGTGTACCGTAAGTACGATTTGGCCCGCCTAACCACCGAGGTCTACCTCAGTGATATGGTGCCAGCCATGAAGCCTTCGGACGCTTATGCGAAGATGGCCCACCGCGAGGTTGAGCGTGTGGACATCGACGAGCTTGAAGGTCGTGTCACGGGTGTGTTGCTTACTCCGTACCCGCCGGGCATTCCTTTGCTGATTCCGGGTGAACGCTTTAACTCGATGATCGTCGATTATCTGCAATTTGCGCGTGAATTTAATGCGCAATTCCCAGGTTTTGAAACCTATGTGCACGGTCTAGCGCAAGATACTGACGAACATGGCAAATTGCGTTACTACGTCGATTGCATTAAAGAGTAATACGTAGTGGCAAGCGTTCAGTTTGACGTGGCTGTCGTGGGTGCCGGTGCAGCCGGCATGATGGCAGCCAGCGTTGCGGGGCAACGTGGTCTGCGCGTGGTATTGGTGGATCACGCTAATAAGCTAGCCGAGAAAATCCGTATCTCGGGTGGCGGGCGGTGTAACTTTACGAATAGTGGTACCACGCCTGCTAATTTTATTTCGCAAAACCCGAATTTTTGCCGCTCGGCCTTGTCGGCATATCGACCCCACGATTTTCTGCAGTTATTAAAAAGTTATCGCATCAGTTGGCATGAGAAACACAAAGGCCAATTGTTTTGCGATGACTCCTCGTCGTCCATCATTCAGATGCTTCGAGAAGAGTGCGATAAAGGTAATGTGGCATGGCGTATGCCCTATAGCATCGACACCGTGCAAAGCACCGAGAACGGTTTTGAATTACACGGTTCACAAGGTGTTATTCATAGTAAAGAGTTGGTTATTGCCACAGGTGGTATGGCCATGCCGCAATTGGGGGCAAGCGATTTTGCCTTAGCCTTAGCGCGTCAGTTTGGCTTAAAAGTGATTGAACCACGGCCTGCACTCGTCCCCCTTACGTTCGACAATGAGCTGTGGCGGCCGTTTGCTACCTTAAGTGGGGTGGCCTTACCCGTGGTGTTAGCCAGTCAAGGCACCAAAAAAAGCCGCACAGAATTCAGTGAAGACTTACTGTTTACCCATCGGGGCTTATCTGGTCCAGGCATATTGCAGATATCCAGCTACTGGCAGCCGGGGGAGTTCATTTCTATTAACCTAGCACCCGAACAAAACTTGGCGCAGCAGTTGGTTGAAGCTAAACAGGGCAGCCGCCAGCAATTGGGCAGTGTGTTAGCCGCCTTGTGGCCTAAACGCTTGGTCGAGCAATGGCTAGATGCTAACGCTTTAGTGCCGAGGGCATTGGCACAGCAACGCCTTGCTGATGTGCCCGATAAAGTACTGCGCCAGCTAGCCGAACAGATTCATAACTGGCAGCTCTATCCCGTTGGTACGGCAGGTTATAAAAAAGCCGAGGTCATGCGGGGAGGAGTGGACACCAAAATGTTAAATCAGAAGTCGATGGAAGCGCGTTCTGTAAAAGGCCTGTATTTTATTGGTGAAGCAGTAGACGTTACCGGTTGGCTGGGTGGTTATAATTTTCAATGGGCATGGGCATCAGCTGTAGCCTGTGGCCGTGCACTGGGTGCGCACTAGTCGTGGGTTCGCCCACCGTTCTATGATTATGCGGTTATGTCACCCAAATGTAGGTGGTGGCACTTTTATAATGAGGTTCTGATGAGTTTGCCTAACGATCGTAAATACGCCAAAACACATGAGTGGGTCGTTGTTGAAGGGGATGTGCTGCGGGTAGGTATTACCGAGTACGCGCAAGAGCAGTTGGGCGATTTGGTGTATGTGGGTGATTTTAACGTAGGCCAACGTTTGGCTGCTGGTGACACGGCTGGGGTGGTCGAGTCTGTTAAAGCGGCATCCGACATTTATGCACCCGTAGCGGGTGAGTTGGTGGCGTTTAATGACGAGCTTGGCGAGCAGCCAGAGCTATTAAATACCCAACCATACGACAGCTGGCTGTTTAAGTTGCGGCCTGATTCAATGGCCGATGTTGAGGCCTTACTGGATGCCCAGCAATACGACGAACAAAAAGAAGATAATTAATTCAGTGTTCGTGCCTTTAGCCTTGTACACCGAGACAGCCGCCTTAATTGCCGAGATCAGTGCCGATAACGAGTACGTAGCACAGGGCAGGGTCGACATGAGCTTGCCCACTTTTTCCACGTTTTAGTGAAAACGTGGATTTTGCTAGTCTTCCGGGTCGCTTTGCTGGCCAAATAATATAATGCGTGCTTTTTGGGCTTCACGTATGTGTTTGTCGGCGGCATCCCCCGCAGCTACCGGGTCACGTGCGATGATTGCGTCGAGTATCGCTCGGTGCTCGCGGGTGACTTGTTCGGCTCGACCCGGCAACTCGAAGGTGGTTTTACCCAGCAAAATCATCGAATCGCGTATTGAGTTCAACGATTTCAACAGATAGCGATTGTGTGCAGCGTAATACAAGGCACTGTGAAAGAGTCGGTTATGACGCGAATGTTCGGCAGCTGATTCCGCGGCTTCGTAGCGTTTCATAATTTCATTCAGCGAGTAAATTTCAGCTTCACTGGCATGCTTAGCCGCTAAGCCGGCTGCGGTGCGCTCGAGCACTGCGCGCATGTCGTAAAGCTCCATGATTTCTTGATAATCAAGGCGAGCAATACGCATACCGCTATAAGGAGCGGTGGTCAGTAACCCCGCTGTTTCTAGGCGACGCAGAGCCTCGCGCACGGGGGTGCGGCTCATGTTTAGCCACGAAGCGATTTCAGCCTCGGTGATGCGATGGCCCGGCTTAAGCGAGCCGTCACGTATGCCTTCTAAAATTTTGGCATAGGCCAGTTCGGCACGAGAGGTTTTTTCTTCCATGACCATACTAAAAGTTGAGCGTTGTTCATCAGCGTCTTTATGGGGGCGGATGCCGCGCTTAGGCTGATGCTGGCGTGCGCTCGTAAATCACAAAATCGTAACGTAGGCCGTTTTCTTCAGGCTGGGGCTCACGTGTGCGCTCACGCCATTGGCCTGCGGTTAACGCAGGGAAGAAGGTGTCGCCCGGAATATCTGCATGGATCTCCGTGGCATAAATTTCGTCGGCCACTGCTAAACCTAACGCAAAAATTTGTTGGCCGCCAATAATGCAACAAACGTCGTGCTGGCCGTTGGCGCAGTCAGCGAGAGCTGCGTCTAAAGAGGGGTATAACGTAGCACCGGGTGCGTCATAGTTTGGGTCGCGGCTGATCACTAAATTAGGCCGTCCGGGTAGGGGGCGCCCTAAGGATTCCCAGGTTTTGCGGCCCATAATGATGGGATGCCCCAAGGTTACACGCTTGAAGTGCGCCAAATCGGATGGCAAATGCCAAGGCATATCGTTATTAATACCAATGCATCGGTTCTCTGCATAGGCAACGACCATGCGAATAGTAGGCTGTTTAACGCTCATACGGCTACGGGTGCTTTAATGTGTGGATGAGGATCGTAATTAATGATTTCAAAATCGTCGTGTTGATACTCAAAAATCGACTCAGGCTTACGCTTAATCACTAATTGCGGGTAGGGGCGAGGGCTACGTGACAGCTGTAGTTCAACCTGTTCGAAATGGTTGCTGTACAAGTGGCAGTCGCCGCCTGTCCAGACAAAGTCGCCAACCTCTAAATCGCATTGTTGGGCCACCATATGCGTTAGCAGAGCATAGCTGGCAATGTTGAAAGGTACGCCTAGGAAAATATCAGCGCTGCGTTGGTACAACTGGCAAGACAGTTTGCCATCGGCCACATAGAACTGGAAGAGGGCGTGACACGGGGGCAGTGCCATGTTTTGAATTTCTGCCACGTTCCATGCAGACACCAATAGGCGGCGTGAGTCAGGATTTTGCTTAATTTGCTCAACCACTTGGGTGATTTGATCAACGTGTTCGCCAGACGGCGTAGGCCACGACCGCCATTGCACGCCGTAAACGGGGCCTAGATCGCCGTTTTCGTCGGCCCATTCGTCCCAAATGCTGACCTTGTTTTCTTGCAGCCAACGAATATTGGAATCACCGCGCAAGAACCAGAGCAACTCGATAAAGATGCTTCGGGTATGAAGCTTTTTGGTGGTGATCAGTGGAAAGCCCTGACTAAGGTCAAAGCGCATTTGATAGCCAAAGACAGAACGGGTGCCCGTACCGGTGCGGTCAGTTTTGGTGACACCGTGTTCGTACACATGGCGCATTAGCTTTTCGTATTCGTTGTACATAGTCGTATGGCTTTGGCGCGAGACCGAATTAGGCTTCGCGTATTTCGATGGATTTGGTGATTTCTGCTGTTTTGCCCAGCATAGCGGTAGCCGAGCAGTATTTGTCGTGAGAAAGCGCTACAGCGCGTTCGACTGCTTTTTCAGACAGGTCTTTACCCGTCACAATAAACGTGAAATGCAGTTTTTCAAACACTTTAGGGTCGGTGCTGGCTCGTTCGCCGGCAACCTTGACTTGACAGCCTTGGATTGCATGACGGCCCCGCTTCAGGATTAATACTACATCATATGCGGCACAACCGCCTGCCCCGACGAGCATCATTTCCATTGGCCGAGGTGCTAAGTTCTGGCCGCCGCCCTCTGGTGCGCCATCCATAGCGGTTACGTGGCCACTGCCGGTGGTTGCTACAAACAACATGCCCTCAGGGCCACCCCAATTAATTGTGCATTCCATTTTTTGTCTCCTTCCGGAGGGATGAGAGTGAAGTTGAATTCGATATTGTAGCCAGTTTTAGGGGCACATTAACCGTGCGGTTTGGGTTGGCATTACAGACCTGTGAGTCTGCAATCATATGACGTTGTGCATGGTGATTATCATAGTTCCATGATAATTTTCTTGTGCTATATCAATAATTCCATATTTGCATAAGGGTGATTACGGTACTCGTGTGGCAAGTGGCCTACTATTTTAGTGTTTTGACCGCTTTGGTCACGTGTTTTTACACTATCTTCCTTGTGGTGTTGCCCCGTATCGAATGACGTAATCTCGGCAGTGCTGCATGGGTTGTTTCACATTTACCGACTCGGGATTATTGTGAATACCGTAACTGTATTGCTACTCGCCTTTATCCTGTCTGTTACAGGATTATTTGTCTTTATCTGGTCTTTGCGCTGGCGTTTGTTTGACCCGCATCCGAATGCGGCAAAAACAATCTTCTCTGAAGGGGAGGTAGGCCAAGTTGACGAGCCTTCCGCTACTCCTCAGCAATTACAGGCCTTACAAGACGAGATGGGGCATCAGGCACCACTTGATGCCGCTGGCCAACGTACCCTCAGTCAAGAACTGGCAGAACGCATTCAGGCTGACCGCTCTTCAGCCTTGGTTGCCTTTTTGTTTCTGTCCTGTTCGGTAGCATGGCTAGTAGTGGGTTCCATTGCTGGGCTTATCAGCTCCTACAAGCTGCATTCACCCGACTTTCTGGTGAACGATGCGTGGCTTACCTTCGGGCGTATGCGTACGCTGCATCTAAATATTATTGCCTACGGTTGGGCTCCCATGGCTGCTTTTGGTATTGCCGTGTGGATGCTTCCCCGTCTGCTGAAAACCAAATTAATGGGTGGGCGTTTCGCCATACTCGGTGGCATGCTTTGGAACGCAGGTCTAATTGCGGGCTTGGGCTCTATTGCTGTAGGTATTAGCGACGGGATGGAGTGGCTAGAGATGCCGTGGCAGGTTGATTTACTGCTGGTGGCAGGTGGTGCGTTAGCGGCCCTACCTTTGGTGTTCACCCTGCAAAATCGCCGCGTTGAGCATTTGTATGTCTCGATTTGGTACATGGGTGCAGCGTTATTCTGGTTCCCAGTGCTGTTTTTAGTGGGTAATATGCCCGCCATTCACATTGGGGTGGAACAGGCCACCATGAACTGGTGGTACGGCCATAACGTGCTGGGGCTCTTCTATACGCCGATGGCTTTAGCGGCAGTGTATTACTTCCTGCCCAAGATCATTGGTAAGCCCATTGTTTCGTACAACCTTTCGTTGCTAGGGTTCTGGGGCTTAGCTTTCTTCTATGGTCAGGTCGGTGGGCACCATTTAATTGGTGGCCCGGTGCCAGGTTGGATGATTACCTTATCCATCGTGCAAAGCATGATGATGATCATTCCTGTATTGGCCTTCTCGATTAACCAACACTTAACCCTTTCCGGACACTTTCGCTCCTTGCTGCATTCACCCACTTTGCGCTTTATTGTGCTGGGCGGAATGATGTATACGGTTAGCTCGGTACAGGGTTCTTTCCAAGCACTACGCAGCATTAATACCGTCGCGCACTTTACCCACTTTACTGTCGCGCACGCTCACATTGGTTTGTATGGTTTCTTCACGCTCGTGATGTTTGGAGCCATTTACTATGTGATGCCGCGAGTTCTGGCTTGGGAGTGGCCTTATCCCAAATTGATTTCTTGGCACTTCTGGTTGGTGTTAATTGGGTTTGCTGTCTACGCCATCGGCTTGAGTATTGGTGGCTGGTTACAGGGCTTGTACATGCTGGATGTTAGCCGCCCGTTTATGGATTCAGTCAATGTCACCATTCCGTACTTGCAATCGCGAACGGTAGGCGGCGCATTGATGACCTTAGGGCATCTGGTGTTTGCCTTTCACTTTATTGCGATGGCCCTACGTCACGGTCGTCGTGTAGGCCCCGCACTGTTCCATGAGGATAAAGTTGGTGTGCAAGCAGCGGGAGCGCAGTCATTATGAATAGCGAATATAAATTATTGATAGGCGCCATGGTCACCTTGGCGCTGGCAACTTCGGCGCTGGTTGTCGTGCCGCATTTACAGGTTTCTCAAGTTCAGCCACCTGAAGGCTTAGAACCCTATACGTCAGCCGAGTTACGCGGACGCCAGCAATACATTGCCCAAGGCTGTGTGTACTGTCATTCGCAACAACCTCGTAGTCAGGCACAAGCGCCTGACTTTCAGCGAGGATGGGGTAGGGCGTCGGTGGCGGGCGATTATTATTACGATAAACCGCACTTGCTTGGCACGATGCGTACAGGCCCCGACTTATTGAATATTGGGGCTCGTCAGCCCAGTGTTGATTGGCAGTTAGGTCACTTGTACCAGCCTCGGGCGTATACCCCCGGCAGTAATATGCCTGCTTATCCTTATTTGTTTGAAACGAAAGATAAGGCAGAGGAAGGCGATACCGTCGTGAATTTGCCGCCGGGTTATGCGCCAGAGGGCAAGGTGGTGGTGGCCAAGCCTGAAGCCATGGATTTGGTTAGCTACCTGCTCGCACTGGATCGCACGTATCCGATTACGCCCGATTACGGTGTAGTACGCGACTAACCTTTAGGCTGCCAACGTGGCTTGAACGAATTCGGGCCACCGGAGATTTGGAATGACAGATAAGAACGATATTCAAGCGCAGTTACGAGAAAAAAGTGAACCCCAAGAACAGGGGATGCCAGTACCGATGGTTGTGTTACTGGTGATTGGTGCGTTGTTTATGTGGGGCATGTATTACATTTTCTCTAGTGATTTGCGTAATCCAGCGCACATTGGTGATAACCGTATTGCAGCCGATTTTCGTATTGATGAAAGCGCTACCGTTGACGGTGCTCAGCTCTACACTGTGCACTGTATTGCGTGTCACCAAGCTACTGGAGCCGGAGTGCCGGGAGTGTTTCCGCCGGTTGCTGGTTCAGAGTGGGTGACGGGTAAGCCAGAGGTATTGGCGCAGATTATCTTGCACGGCATTACGGGTGAACTCACGGTATTAGGCAACACCTACAATGGTGCCATGCCACACTTTCACGACAAATTTAATAACGCTGAGTTAGCGGCGTTAATGAATCACTTGCGCACGAACTTTGATAACGATGCAGAGACAGTGGATGAGGCGTTTGTGCAAGCACAGCGTGAAGCCACAGCCGATCGCGATACGCCATGGAACGGTGATGCCGAGCTCGAGGCCTTGAAGTAGGGGGAGTGTATGCGCTTAATGCTTGCGGTTGTGCTGGTGTGCGTGCTGGCGTATACCGCATTGCATCAGCTAACTGAGGGGTTTACGGCCTTAACGGCAGAAACTTCGCGGCGCAATCAAATTGCAGCGCAACCTAAGGTTCTGCCCGAGGTGCAGGTACTAGCCCGTGATGCCACAATACAACCGTTAAGCAGTATTTTTCGTGACGATGGGCGAGTGCTCATCGTCAATTTCATTTATACCCGTTGCATTACCTTGTGTTTGGCCATGGGGGCCGAGCTACAACAGCTGCAAGAGCGTATCGTTGAACAGGGCTTAAGCGACGAAGTGCGCATTGTGAGTTTAAGTTTCGACCCGCGCGATACCGCCGATCAACTGCAGCGCTACAGCCATTTGATGCGAGCTCAAACGGGCGTATGGGACTTTTACACCTTACACGATACGCAACAGCGAGAGGCGTTGCTGAAGGCCTTTGGTATTGTGGTGATTCCCGCTCCGTATGACGAGTTTGTGCATAACGCGGCCTACCATGTGGTCTTGCCTGATGGAAAGCTTAGCTATATTGTTGACGAGGGACAGGCCCCAACGGCCTTGGCTTATGCACTACAGCAAGTGCCATAACGACCATGTTTGATAGGGCACGCGCTTTGACTACATCCTTGGCTTCTATTTGGCATCCGTGGCGCTCATCGATATATGGGCTGCTATCTGCCCTAACGTTCTTTGTGGCGGCATGGGCAAACAATGCATTAACTCAAACCATGTGGTTGCACATGTTGGTGCATATCCCCTTAATCATCGTGGCCGGTGTTCTAGCCTGTCAGGCGCTTAGTGTAGGCCGGCTTACTCGCTACGGTTGGGCGCGAGCTATTTATGCCGCTTACGCGTATTTGAATCAACACGGTATCCCTGGCTTACTGTTCGTGTCGTTTGCTGGCGGCTATTGGATGGTGCCTAAAGCGTTGGACGATGTGTTGATATCCCAACCCATGCAGCTGATGAAGTTTGGCGTGTTATTTCTGGCCGGTATGGTGTTGTTGGAATCGTGGCGGCGCGCACATCTGGTCATCAAGTTGTTTTTTCTGGGTAATTTTTGCTGGATGACGGCGATTGTAGGGCTGTTGTATCAAGAAGAGCCCGCACGGCTTTGTAATTTTTATCTGCAAAGCGACCAAGAAATTGCGGGAATTGGTTTGGTTATCATGGCGGCGGTGCTGCCATCTGTCTGGTTATTGTCCGAAATCAGAGCCGTGTTACGCTATTTAAAGCAATAATAGAGTTAATTCTGTTTTGAAGTACTGAAGGTAAATGGCCATGACTGAACACACTTCTTTAAATGCGGTAGACACTGCATCACACACCACTCATCAGCCTGTTTTCGAGCGTCGCGCCAGTGTGCTGGATGGCATGATTACCGAATTGGGGCGTGCAATGCACGTATTAAGCCGTTCAGCGCTGGCAACGCGCCCCAATCCAGCTGGTCGTAAAACCGAAGCGGATGAAAATCTTAGCCCAGAGGAAGCACGACATGTTAGTGGCTTAATGCGGGTGAACCACGTGGGTGAGGTGTGCGCGCAGGCTCTTTATCGAGGGCAGGCGATGTTTTGCAAAGATGAGCAGGTGCAAGAGTTGCTTTATGAGGCAGCAACGGAAGAGGTGGATCATTTAGTGTGGTGTGATGATCGCCTTAAAGAATTGCAAAGCCGACCCAGTGTGTTCAATCCTTTTTGGTATGCCGCGTCCTTTGGTCTAGGGGTGGTAGCCAGTCGGGCAGGCATTCCGTATAACTTGGGCTTTATGGCTGAAACCGAGCGGCAGGTAGAGAAGCACCTTGATGAGCATTTAAAGGAGCTTCCTCAACACGATCTGCGCTCTCGCAAGATTGTGGCGCAAATGCGAGACGACGAAATTCAGCATCGCACTACGGCAGAAGACAATGGCGCCACGAAACTGCCAGCACCCGTTAAGCTTGCCATGCGCTTTATGTCTAAAGTGATGACCACGACGGCGTATCGCTTGTAATAAAGTGTCCGCACTGTAAACAGTCGGCGCTTGACAAATTGGTGTTTTATGAAATCTTGGTATAGTATTAAAACTAGTGTTTGAATTGGGCAATGCAAAAAGCAGTTGGTGGAAAAAAATACCATGCTGTTTTTAGACTACAATTAACGTTATCCCTTAATTTGTTCTTGCATTGCACAAAATTACGGTATACACTTTAGTTATTGGATGTCGAAAAGAAGCAAGAGTAATAACCCTAGCGCTTCAAGGCTCAGGTAAACCCTTAGTAGCCCGACATGCCCCGGTTGTCTCCTCCACCCTCCTCCTTTGGTGGATTTGCCCGAGATCTATTGATCTCGGGCTTTTTTTTGTCCAGTTATTCTTTCTCCCTTCCTTTGAGCCATTCGTTTGCTTTATACGGACAAAAAAATGCCAGATCGCATTGTGTGCGATCTGGCAAGGTCCTACGTTGCACCAGAGTGCATGCGCGGCAATTACTTAATCAGTAATGGTCGCTACGTGTAGGAGGTTGGTGCTTCCGCTATGGCCAAAGGGTAGGCCAGCAATAATGACAACCGTGTCATTAACGTCAGCAAACTGATGACGTTTAGCGATTTCAGTTGCGTGCAATACCATTTGGCTTACGTCGGATACGTGCTCAAAAG
>DATGRU010000078.1:0-3452 GCA_035303295.1 Paenalcaligenes sp. | reverse complement strand
CCAACAACAACTCAAACACGTACACGAGCTTGAACACCGCTTTACGATTCAAATAAAAGATCAGGATGGCGTTATCCATACTGAAGTTGAACGTATTATTTACATTGCACAGAAAACGTTCTACAAACAAAAGTATGCGGCGCAATCACTGTGATCAGGCTACGTTAATTGTTGCCGCTTCGGCGTAGTGCCTGATCTTTACAATAACAAATAGCCACCACTAACGAGCGAGGCAGACATGGAAAAAATCTGGTTAAAAAGCTACCCCGAGGGGGTTCCAGCTGATATTACCCAAGAGGCCAGTGCCTACCCTTCGCTAACCGCCATGATGCTCGAGAGTTGCGAGCAATATAAAGATCGTGTGGCCTACGACAGCATGAGCTCAACCATAACCTATGGCGAGCTTGAGCAACGCTCAGCGCATTTCGGTGCTTGGTTGCAATCCATCGGCGTGCAAAAAGGGGAACGCGTAGCATTAATGATGCCCAATATCCTGCAATACCCCATCTGCCTGCTGGGTACGCTTCGCATTGGTGCCGCAGTGGTCAACACCAACCCGCTCTACACCGCCAGCGAACTTAAACACCAACTTAGCGATAGCGGTGCCACCACCATTGTTATTGCTGAAAACTTCGCTCATACCCTGCAAGAAGTTATCCATGAAACACAGATAAAAAATGTAGTGGTAACGTCGTTAGGCGAACTGCTCGGCGGTCTTAAAGGCCCCATTACCGACTTCGTGGTGCGGCGGGTGAAAAAACTGATTCCGCCCTGGAGCCTCCCCGGGGCCGTTAAGCTGCGCGACGCCTTAAAAATAGGCGCCCAACAACGTTTGGCTGAGCCCGTACTCAGCCAAGACGATTTGGCCCTACTGCAATATACCGGCGGTACCACTGGCGTTGCTAAGGGCACCATTCTTACCCACGGCAATATGGTGCATAACGTATGTCAGGCACAGGCGTGGGTTCGGCCCTACATCGACACCACCAATGCGGGCAGTGTTGTCACTGCGCTACCGCTCTATCATATCTTTGCGTTCACCGCGAACTGTTTAGTGTTCATGCGCCTTGGCGCGCGTAACTTACTTATCGTTAATCCGCGCGACATCAAAACCTTTGTTAAAGAGTTAGACAAAGCGCCCTTCTCGTACCTAACCGGCGTTAACACCCTATTTAACGCACTGCTGCAAAGCGACGATTTTAAGAAGCTGGATTTTTCCGCCTTTCAAATTGCACTGGGCGGCGGCATGGCAGTACAAGAAGCTGTGGCCAAGCGCTGGCTACAGGTAACCGGTGTACCCATTTCCCAAGCCTACGGCTTAACGGAAACCTCGCCTGCCGCCACCATTAATCCTATGGATGCCACCGAATTCACCGGCTCGATTGGTTTACCGATTCCCTCCACTGACATCGCTATTCGTGACGACGCCCAGCACGACATGCCCATCGGTGAAAGTGGCGAGATTTGTATTCGTGGCCCTCAAGTTACCCCCGGCTACTGGAATCGTCCCGACGAAACGAAAAAAGCCTTCGACGATGATGGTTTCTTGCGCACCGGCGATATTGGCTATATGAATGAGGCAGGCTACATCTACATTCTGGATCGCAAAAAAGACATGATTCTGGTGTCAGGCTTTAATGTCTACCCCAACGAGATTGAAGCGGTGGCCATCGAGCACCCCGACATTATTGAAGCCGCGGCCATTGGTATCCCCGATGAACATTCTGGCGAAGTGGTAAAACTATACGTCATCAGTAGAAACCCAAACCTGACACAAGAAGAGGTTATTGCCCACCTACGCAAACGACTTACCAGCTACAAAATTCCAAAGGTAGTCGATTTCCGCGATGACTTACCCCGCACCAATGTCGGAAAAGTCTTACGCCGAAAGCTTAAAGAGCTGTAAAGTCATATGCTTATACAGGAATATCTAAATAGATATTCCGTTGTTAGTAAGCCTGTTATCGCTATATAGAATGGTTTTATCCATTTCTTATAACGAGACATCATGCTTGCTTTGTCAAACCTTCCCGACACGGCGCAAGGGCTCATCACCGAGCTGGCACGCGATCTGGACCCCAACACGCTAACTTGGCTGTCTGGCTACCTTGCCGGTGCCGCTCAGATAAAGCAAGGGTCCGCCGTCGCCCCCAGTTTAGTGGCTGTACCCAATCCCGCCACCGCTGCCGCTGCAGCCCCCTCCCGCCCTGCAACCATTCTTTTTGGTAGTCAGACAGGCAATGCCGAACGTATTGCCACGCAGTTTTACGAGCAATGCCAACAAGCCGGTCTAAACGTACGCTTGGTTCGCGCCGACCGCTTCACCACACGCGAGCTAAAAGACGAAGAGCTACTGTTTATCGTCATTAGCACACAAGGTGAAGGCGACCCACCCGATGATTCCATTGGTTTTGTCGAGTTTCTGAATGGCAAGCGCGCCCCCAAACTACCTAATTTACGCTTTGGAATCTTAGGTTTAGGGGATTCGTCTTACCCATTATTCTGTGGCATCGCCACCACCATCGAAAAGCGCCTGCTTGAACTGGGTGCACAAAAGCTACTCGACAGTGGACTGGCCGACCTCGATATCGAAACCGTCGCGAACCCATGGCGCGGCGACGCTATTGAGCGCGCCAAACCACTTCAAGAAAGCCAACAAGGCAGCGCACCCGCCGCTTCGGTGGTCACGCCCTTACATCCTAAAACACAAAGCTATACCCGCGACAACCCCTTCCGCGCAACGTTACTCGAAGCGCAACCTATTACAGGCCGAGGAAGCACCCGCGATGTGCGTCACTTCGAGCTATCACTGGAAGACAGCAAACTTAGCTATCAACCGGGCGACTCACTTGGCGTATGGCCCGTGCACGCTGAACGACTGGTAGATGCTATCTTGGCTACTACTGGGCTGGATGGTGAGCAGTCGGTTACCGTGGGCGAACACACCCGTAGTGTGCGTGAATGGCTTAGCCACTACCGCGAGCTCACCCAACTGACCAAACCGTTCTTGGTCGCACTGGCCGAGCGTAATGACGATGTCGAACTGGCGCACGCGTTAAGCCCTGACGGCTTAGATGCCTTCCGCGAGTTACTGGCAACGCACCAATTAATCGATGTGCTTAAACGCTTCCCTGCCACATGGACAGCCGACGAATTCATTGGTGCGCTACGTGCTCTTGCACCACGCATGTACTCCATCGCTTCCAGCCAAAGTGTGGTCGACGAAGAGGTACATTTAACCGTGGCCAACGTGCAATACACCTTTAACGACGAGCAACGCTGGGGCGCCGCATCCAACTACTTAAGCGAATTAACCGAAGGCGACGAGGTATTGGTGTTTGTTGATGCCAACTCACGCTTCCGTCTACCCGAAGACCCGTCCAAAGACATCATTATGATTGGTCCAGGTACCGGCATTGCACCGTTCCGTGCCTTTGTACAAGAGCGCAGCG
>DATGRU010000077.1:0-4727 GCA_035303295.1 Paenalcaligenes sp. | reverse complement strand
CCGATCTGAATCGACGCTGCGTACTTCTCGCCTTCCGCTTCTTCACCTTTTGGATATGGAACATTCAGACAGGTACCATCCACATCAAACACCATGCCGTGATAGCAGCACATAATGCCTCGGTCTTGAATCGCACCGTATTCCAGCGACGCGCCACGGTGAACGCAGTGCGCGTGCAGCACGCCAATACGACCACTTTTATCGCGAAACGCCACCAGTTCTTCGCCTAGAATCTTCAAGAAACGGGGTGTATCGGTCAGTTCCAACGACATACACACAGGGTGCCAAAAGCGTCGCATGTACTCACCCATTGGCGTACCTGGACCGACTTCCGTCAATTCGCTGTCGTGTGCTGGAACCTGATTGCTATGGTAGCCACTGTAAGGCTTCATTTTCTTTTCAATCTCAACCATCTCATCCTCTCTTTGTCGAAGTAAGTTCACGTGCGAAGCTGGCTTAAGCCACCTTGCGGTCAACCAATGCTTTTTCTGTAATCCACGGCATCATTGCCCGTAGTTTTTCACCCACCACCTCAATACCGTGCTCTGCGGTTAGACGTCGGTTCGCTTGCAACGCTGGCTGGCGAGCCTGACTTTCTAAAATGAACTGCTTGGCGTATGTACCATCTTGAATGTCTTTTAGAATGGCTTGCATGGCCTCGCGCGTTTGCTCGGTTACCACCCGTGGCCCTGCGGTGTACTCACCAAACTCGGCATTATTTGAAATGCTGTAATTCAAGTTGGAAATGCCCCCTTCGTACATCAGGTCCACAATCAACTTCAATTCATGCAAGCATTCGAAGTAGGCCATCTCGGCGGAATAACCGTTTTCCACTAAAGTGTCGAAGCCGCATTTCACTAAATCCACCATGCCCCCGCACAACACAGCCTGCTCACCAAACAAGTCTGTTTCAGTTTCTTCGCGGAAATCGGTTTGAATAATGCCTGAACGACCGCCACCGTTGGCAATCGCATACGACAACGCCACGTCACGGGCCTGACCCGACTGGTCAGCGTGAATTGCAATGAGGTGTGGCACGCCACCGCCTTCTACATAGGTAGAACGTACAGTGTGGCCAGGGGCTTTGGGGGCCACCATGATGACGTCAAGGTCAGCACGCGGTACGACCTGTCCATAATGGATATTGAAACCATGGGCAAAACCCAAGGTAGCACCTTCACGCGCATGCTTTTCCACATAGTTGGTGTAGACGCCAGCAATGTCTTCGTCAGGCAGCAGCAACATAATGATGTCGGCCTGCGCTACGGCTTTCTCAATGTCTTGAACAGCCAAACCAGCGGCAGCCGCTTTCTGTCGTGAGGAGCTTTGCGCCCGCAGACCCACCACAACATCCACACCCGAGTCCCTAAGGTTCAGCGCGTGAGCGTGCCCCTGCGACCCATACCCAATGATGGCTACCTTACGTTGCTTGATTAACCCCGCATCACCATCTTTGTCGTAAAACACCTTCATCAGCCTCTCCTCTAAAGTATTCTGTGCTCTGTATACAGAACACAGTATCGGACTGATATAAAAGTGAAGTCAAGACAAAAAAACAGCTTTGGGGGAAATCCCTAGTAAAGGATAAAAAAGTGAGAAAACTAGATCGCTAAAGAGAATCTGGCTTCGCGTAACAGCCACGCACGCAGTTTTTCAACACGACGAATCGAGTCTAAGTTATTGCGGTAGTACAGAAAATGCATTTCCCGTCGCATCACCTGCCGATCAGGTGCTTCCAACACAATCAGCTGATTATTCTCTAATTCTTTTTCAGCAAATCGCACGGTTTCCAGCGCCACGCCCAATTGGTCCACCGCAGCTGCCACCGCCATGGCACCACGGTCAAACGAAAGACGAGGCCCCACTGGCGCCGTCATTCCTTTACTGCCAAACCAGTGCGCCCACGTAACAGGACTAACCGCAGAATCGATTAAAGGAAGATGCATGTACCACGCCTGATGCAACGCTAAGTTGGCATACAGCTGCGGCGAACACAGCGGCACCAAAGGCTCTGACTCTAAGGCTTCCACCACAACATAGGGGTCATGAGTTGGCGCAGAAGCATAGCTAATTACGCAATCAACGTCGGTGGCATGACGCAAATCAGGTGCCTGTGCATCGGTGCGCAAATTAATCGCCAAAGAAGGATTAGCATGCATGAATTTGCTTAGGCGTGGCCCTAGCCACTTCACCGCCAAACTGGGTGCGCAATGCAGGGTTAAGGCATCCGTATGCGCTGGTGCCCCTTGGGCTTCCCGACAAAGTTTCGCTAAATCATCAAGAATCGGCATTAACTCGCGATAGAAGGCTTGGCCTTGTGCATTCAAGCTGACGCGACGGTTATGACGCACGAACAAGGGCTTGCCAAAGTGCTCTTCCAAGTTGCGCACCTGATGGCTAATCGCAGACGGGGTCAAGTGCAGCTCTTCTGCCGCCAAGCTAAAACTTTCTAAACGAGCCGCGGCCTCAAAGGCTTTAAGCCAAGCGAAATTCGGTAAAGCGTACATGGTTTTCTCTATAGGTGAATTATTTTCATTTATAGATGAAAAACTATCGTTTGTCATTCATCATTTACCTTGCCTACCATTATTTTGTCGATCTGTCTTTAGCTAACACAAACGCTAAGCAGTAACGCCTGACATCAACCCACACGAGGAAACACCATGAATGCCAAAGCTGATATCAACGAAATCTTAGCGCTGACAGGACGCAAGTCTATTTACCAACCTGAACAAAAAGGGCTGATCTACCCAGAGGAGCCAACTTTCGACTCAGTGGAAGCTGAACGCCAGCACCTAAAAGAGCGTCTAGTCGCCGCTTGTCGTGCCTTTGCTTTGCACGGCTTGGACTATGGTTTTGCCGGCCACCTGACCATTCGCGATCCAGAGAACCCAAGCTTGTACTGGACTAACCCCATGGCCGTGCACTTTGCGGACGTAAAAGTCTCGAATCTGATTTTGGCCGACCATGAAGGTAACGTGGTTGAAGGTGAATATGCCCTAAACCGTGCTGGCTTCGTTTTACACGCTGCCGTACACGAGGCGCACCCTGACATTGTGGCAATGTGTCATGCTCATACCGTATACGGTACAGCCTTTGCCGCCCTAGGCGAAGAAATTCAGCCTATCACTCAAGATGCCGCCGCTTTCTTTGAAGACCACGTCGTCATCCGTGAAGAAGCCGGACAAGTAGCGGTGGAAACTAAAGCGGGTCATAAAGTGGCCGACGCATTCGCAGGCGTTAAAGCTGCTATTCACCAAAACCACGGCCTACTGACCGCTAGCCGCCATAGTATTGAAGCAGCCGCTTTCTGGTTTATTGCGCTAGAGCGCTGTTGCCAGCAACAACTAATGATCGCCGCAACCGGCATTACCCCAACACTGGTAACACCCGAGCGCGCTCGCTACAGCCGTGAGCACGTAGGCAGCGAGTACATCGGTTGGCTACATTTCCAACCCATTTGGGAAAATCTGGTAAAAACACAACCTGATATGTTTGAATAATCTCGGTTAAAAGCGATCTGTTCTTCCACAAAAGCAGATCGCTTCTTTGTTTTAGATACTAAAAAATAGGAGACAACACCGTGGAAAGACGATCAGTATTAAAACTTACCGGCCTAGCTGGCATCTTGGCCACCGGCGCAGCACCAGCCATTGTGAATGCCCAAGAGAACCTTCGCTGGCGCTTAGCCTCTAGTTTCCCCCGAAATCTAGACACGATTTACGGCGGTGGCGAGGTTTTTGCAGAAAAAGTTCGCGAACTGAGCGATGGTAAATTCAATATTTCAGTTCACGCTGGAGGCGAACTCATGCCTGCCATGGGCGTGGTCGATGCCTTAGAACAAAACTCGGTAGAAGCGGCACATACAGCGCCGTATTACTTCTACGGTAAAGACCCCTGTTTTGCGCTAAGTTGTGCTATTCCCTTTGGCATGAACTCACGCCAACTCACGGCGTGGATGTATCACGGCAACGGTTTAGAGCTTACCCGTGAGTTTTACGCCAACCACAACATCGTCAACTTCCCCTGCGGAAATAGCGGTGTACAAATGGGCGGTTGGTTCCGTAAAGAAATTAAAACTGTAGACGACGTACGCGGCCTAAAAATTCGCATCGGCGGTTTACCCGGACGGGTTATTGAGAAGCTAGGAGGCATCCCTCAAAACATCGCGGGCGGAGAGGTTTATCAGGCACTTGAACGTGGGGTCATTGATGCCGCCGAATGGGTAGGGCCATATGACGATTTACGTCTGGGCTTTTATAAAGTCGCCCCCTACTATTACTACCCCGGCTGGTGGGAAGGCTCTGTAGGCTTAGACTTGCTGGTTAACAAAAAAGCCTACGACTCACTATCACAGCACTACAAAGACATCGTGCGCGCTGCCAGTACCTATGCGCATTTAGACATGCAAGCAAAATACGATGCGCGTAATGCCGATGCTTTAAAAGAACTGGTCGGCCACGGCACCAAAGTGTTGCCCTTTTCTAAAGAAGTATTGGATGCATCCTTTAAGGCCAGCGAAGAACTGTATGCTGAGTTAAACGAGAGTAATCCCATGTGGCGCAAAATCTTCACTGATTACCGCGCCTTCCAAAAAGATGCCGTGCTTTGGTTCCGCTTTGCAGAGGCTCGCTTCGACCAATATATGCAGTCAGTACAACTCTAAATTAAGATCATAACCACTGCTAAAACAGTTTTAAATGCATGAACAAACAGGCCTGCTCAAC
>DATGRU010000076.1:0-7584 GCA_035303295.1 Paenalcaligenes sp. | reverse complement strand
GACAGCTGAATCTTAAAATGGTTGCCTGATGTGTCATATACACATCAATTTTTCGCGTTTTAAGATCGGGTAATGCTATACATACATAATGAGCATTACCTCTTCATGAATCACGTGGACTCGTCTTATGGATCGTTACGATTACCTTCTTAATTTACGCAACGCTTCCACTGCTTTGCTGTCAGGCGATACGACCGCCGTTGAGTTGTGCGCTTTAAGTATCGAGCGAATCCGACGCCACGCTTCATCAAACGTGTTTATTAGTGTGGATGAAACGAACGCGCTAAAACAAGCTGCACAATACGACGCCAGTAGCCCCGAACAAAAACAAGCGTTACCACTGGGCGGCATCCCAATTGCCGTTAAAGACAACATCCATGTAGCCGGCTTACCCAACACGGCAGGCACCCCCGCCCTACACGCCTTTACCCCTACCGACGATGCCTCCTGTGTAGCCGCATTGCGGGAAGCAGGCGCCATCATTATTGGTAAAACCCATCTGCACGAACTCGCACTGGGGGTATCGGGCTATAACAGCGCCTTTAATACGGGCGAGCTTATTGGCACGCGCAATGCCCGAAACATATCACATATAGCAGGCGGCTCTTCGTCGGGTAGTGCCGTCGCAGTAGCTGGAATGATGGTGCCTTTGGCATTAGGAACCGACACAGCAGGGTCCATTCGTCTGCCAGCCGCACTGAACGGTTGTGTGGGCTACCGCCCGTCGATTGGCCGTTATTCTACCGAAGGCATTACGCCGGTTTCACCCACTCGAGATACCCTTGGCCCTTTGGCCTCCAACGTTGTCGACGTGGTGCAAATAGACGCGCTGTTGCGCCCGCACCCTAGCACCCCAGCCAGCTTTAAAGGGCCATTACGTTTAGGTGTCGTAAACGAGTTTTGGTCGTCTTGCTCATCAGAGATTCTGGCCGCTTGTCAGGCTGCCTTAGTGCGTATTGAGAAAGCCGGTATTCAACTGGTAGATGTATCACTTAAGCAAGTAAGCAAACTCGCCCCACAGTGCGGCAGCGCTATCGTGTTACACGAACAACTTACCGCCCTTACGCAGTACTTGCGTGCCTATGATCTAAACTTATCGTATGCCGATATACAGGAAAAAATCGCCAGCCCTGATATTCGTAAGCTGGTAAACCGACTGATTGCTCCGCAACTTATACCCAATGCTGCGGGGGAACTAAGCGATAGCGCACCGTTGTATCAGGAAGCTATTCAACAATGGTGCCCTGCCATGCTTAACGACTATCAAACAGTCAGTGCCCAACACGAATTGCATGGCTTTATTTTCCCTACCGTTACGCATCTAGCGCCGTTGGCCACCCAAGAAAGCAGCAATGCGGCTCACTTCAGCCAACTCGCCGCCAATGTGAATCCGGGTAGTTGCGTTGGGCTTGCCGGCATAAGCCTACCCGTCGCGGTAGGCAGCCATAATCTCGCCATAGGCATGGAAATTGACGTGCTGCCAGGCAAAGACGAATTATTATTTATTATTGCCTCGAAAGTAGAGCAAGCCTTAGGTTTTAGTAAGGGCTTCGACTGACGCCCCCCTAGCAGAGGCCGACGTCAGTACCGTTTCGCACTATTACAAATCGCTTTTACTGACGCCAACGCCGATAGATGGGGTGTCACTCGGCTCGGGTGTGGCGATTGTTGGCGAGTCATAAATCCATTCACGCCAAATCGCTACAAGCAACGCCATTAATACGGGGCCAATGAACAAGCCCACAAAGCCCATGGTTTTAACACCCCCGACCAAACCAAAGAATGTGGGTAGAAAAGGCAACTTAACAGGACCGCCCACCAATCGGGGCCGCAAGGTTTTGTCGACGATAAAGAGTTCGATTGAACCCCATAAGAACAAACCAATACCCGCTACTAATTCACCAGATCCCACTAAATAAAGCGAAACCAGCGTAAAGGATAAAGGAGCACCACCGGGAATCAGTGCCATAAAGCCGGTAATCACCCCCAGCAAAACAGGGGACGGCACACCTGCAATCCAGTATGCAATGCCCAGTATCACCCCTTCGCCTATTGCAATAAGGGTCATACCCGTTACGGTGGAGTTCACCGTTGCAGGCACAACCCGCGAGAAACGACGCCATCTACCAGGCAGTACACGCTCACCCACAATATCCAACTGAGCCAGCAATCGGTCGCCATCTTTATAAACAAAGAACAGCGTAATCAATAGGAACAGCAGGGACAACAGCAAATGGAAGACGTTACCCGTTGCCGATAGCACCATGCGGTAAATATTACCGAGATGCTCACCACTGACTAATTCAACCAATGTGCCCAATGCATGGGGTTCGCCCAAATATGTTTCCCAAGACTCGGACAAACGATCACCCACTAAGGGCAAGGCACTGATCCATTCAGGCACAGGCATGCCATAACGGTTAGCCGCTAACGCCCAACCAATGAAACTACTCGCCTCTTGAATGGCAAAAGAGAGCGCCATAGATAGGGGAACGACCAATACCAGAATAACAACGAGTAACGCTAAGGTAGCCGCTAAGGTGTGCCGATGGTTACATTGGGCCAATAACCGTTTATAGAGGGGCCAACTTGCTAAACCGATAATTAGCGCCCCGAGTACGGGCACCAAAAAATCTTTTAAGAAGTACAAGCCCACCAACACTACCAACAAAAGCAGCCAGCGCGCGATGAGAAAAGCAGGAATTACTGGGTGCATAAATTGTTCTTGTCGTGATGCTTAAGAATCACTGTGAATGGGTTAAAACGACAATAACATAAAGCCCGTTTGTAACAGCCCTTAATGCCGCAAAAAATCAAAAAAAGATCAAATTTGTATGGGTCATTCGCAAAACCCGTTACAAGTGAGGGTGCGCTGGCAACTGGCGCTTGTGTGCCGAGGCATTGAAGTGACGTAATATCACCTGAAACGCATGGGGGTCTACCACCTTGCCTTCAAGAAAATCGTCGATTTGTTCATAGCTTACCCCAAATGCTACTTCGTCGGCCCGCATTGGCGACAAGCTTTCTAAATCTGCCGTAGGCTCTTTGTGAACAAGCTGCTCTGGTGCACCCATTGCTAGCCCCAGTGCACGCACTTGGCGTTTGGTTAGCCCCGTTAAGGGCATCACATCTGCCGCCCCATCACCGAACTTAGTGAAAAAACCCATTAATGCTTCGGCTGCCTGATCACTACCTAACACAATACCTTGGGCGGCTGCCGCACTCGCGTATTGCGCAACCATACGCTGCCTAGCCTTGATATTACCCAGAATGAAGTCTTGTTGCGCCGCGCTTTGAAAGCTTTGCCCTGCTGCCACAAGCTGCTGCATTAACACATCGCTTGCCGGTTTTATATCCACGGTAAGACGTTCATCAGGCTCAATAAAATCCATGCACGCTTCGGCATCCGTGGCATCAGCCTGTTCACCATAAGGCAACCGCATAGCGATAAACCGAGCGTCATAACCGCTTTGACGTAATTGCTCAGCAGCACGCTGCGCTAAGGCGCCTGCCACCAACGAATCCACGCCCCCGCTAATCCCCAACACCATGGCTTTCACACCGCTACGACGCACATAATCAGCCAAATAGGCAATACGACGCTGCACCTCTTGCTTGGCGTCGACCACAGGTTGTACGTATAAGGCCTGCATTATGTGTTGCTGCTGGCGTTGCTGTTCAGCGGTAAGCATCGTCGGTTCCATTGCTTTGTTCATCAAAAATATTGTTCGATTTTACCATCTTGACCTCTAGCTTCCGCTTAAAAAAGCAGCACCAAGATGGGGAATACTTAGCCATAAAAAAGGCTGCCTTGAAGGCAGCCTTTTACGCTAGACGCTAACTCGTTCTTAACGACGGTAGAGTTGGTCTACATCGCGCACAGCACCACGGTCGGCCGATGTAGCCAAGGCAGCGTATGCACGCAATGCTTGCGAAATAACACGAGGGCGATGTTCTTGAGGCTTCCACGCATCAGCACCCCGCGCTTCCATGGCTGCACGACGTTGATCCATTTCTTCGTCGCTAATGGCCAAATGAATACGGCGATTAGGAATATCGATTTCAATGGTATCGCCCTCTTCCACCAAGGCAATATTGCCGCCCTCTGCCGCTTCAGGCGAAGCGTGGCCAATTACCAAGCCTGACGATCCGCCCGAAAAGCGACCATCGGTGAGTAAGGCTGCTTTGGCACCCAAACCTTTGGATTTTAAGTACGAGGTTGGGTACAGCATTTCTTGCATACCAGGGCCGCCTTTAGGGCCTTCATAGCGAATGATGACCACATCACCTTCCACCACTTTGCCACCTAAAATACCTTCAACGGCACTTTCCTGACTTTCAAATACTCGCGCTTTACCGGTAAAAGTAAGAATGCTTTCGTCTACGCCAGCGGTTTTAACGATACAACCATTTATCGCCAAGTTGCCGTAGAGCACGGCTAAACCACCGTCGGCTGAATAAGCATGCTCGATATCACGAATACATCCATTCGCGCGGTCGGTATCCAGCGTTTCGTAATAACGATCTTGACTGAATGCAACTTGCGTAGGAATACCGCCTGGCGACGCACGGTAGAATTTCTCAACCGCCTTCACGTTATCGCCGCACACATCCCAGCGTTTAATGGCCTCGCCTAAGGTGCCACTGTGCACATTATTCACGTCTAAATTAAGCAGATCGCCACGTGCCAACTCGGCCAAAATACCTAAAATACCGCCAGCACGGTGTACGTCTTCCATGTGGAACAGCTCGGTAGCAGGCGCTACTTTGCTTAAACACGGCACACGACGCGAAATGCGGTCGATGTCTTCCATGGTGAAGTCGACCCCGGCCTCTTGGGCTGCAGCAAGCAAATGCAATACCGTGTTAGTTGAGCCGCCCATGGCTACGTCTAGGGTCATGGCGTTTTCAAAAGCCTCGAAGGTGGCCACGTTACGCGGCAATACCGACGCATCGTCTTGCTCGTAATAGCGCTTACACAACTCGACGATTAAGCCGCCGGCCATTTCAAACAAGCCTTTACGGCGAGCATGGGTAGCCACAATACTACCGTTACCGGGCAACGCTAAACCCAAGGCTTCAGTTAAGCAGTTCATGGAGTTCGCCGTAAACATACCTGAACACGAACCACAGGTAGGACAGGCGTTACTTTCCACTTCGAGCAAATCTTCGTCGGATACGTTGTCGTCTGCGGCTTGAATCATGGCATCGACCAAATCCAGCTTACGAACCACCGTTTTACCGTCTTTAGACGTTACCTTACCGGCTTCCATTGGGCCACCGGACACAAAGATAGTTGGAATGTTGACGCGCAACGCCGCCATTAACATTCCGGGCGTGATTTTGTCACAGTTGGAAATACAGACCATGGCGTCTGCACAGTGTGCGTTCACCATGTATTCAACTGAGTCAGCAATGAGTTCGCGCGAAGGCAGCGAATACAGCATGCCATCGTGACCCATAGCAATACCGTCGTCTACCGCAATCGTATTGAACTCTTTGGCAACACCGCCCGCCGCTTCAATGTGACGCGCGACCAACTGACCCATGTCTTTCAGGTGCACGTGACCCGGCACAAACTGGGTGAAGGAGTTCACAACAGCGATAATTGGTTTGGAAAAGTCGCCATCTTTCATGCCTGTGGCGCGCCACAATGCGCGGGCACCAGCCATGTTGCGACCATGCGTAGAAGTACGAGAACGATATTGCGGCATGGAATCTCTAGCTAAAAATGCGTGGTAAAGAAGTTTATGATATACGTGCCAGCGACTTAAAGCGAATCTTCAATAAAAAATAAGTGATTTCCCCTTTTGTTGCATCGCAGCATTTATACTCTATCAATAAAAACGCAACACAGGAGAAAGCTATGCAAGGCAACGCAGCCCATCAGGCAACGTTATTACGTCAAGACATACGTCTACTGGGCAAAGCATTAGGCGATGTCATACATGACACTGATGGCGAGGAAATCTTCCGTATTATTGAAGGCTTACGACGCTACGCGGTGCGTTATCGTCGCGAAGGCGATACCCTTGAGCTGGAATCGCTAGAACAAAGTATTCCCGCTTTAAGTAAAGTACAAGCCCATACGGTAGCGCGGGCCTTTGCCTACTTTTTACACCTGTCGAATATTGCAGAAGACCGGGAACAAAATCGCATGCGCGATGCCACCGATATCAGTACGCAAATTGGTTCGCTGGAACGTGCTTTTGCTATTTTAACACCTCAACACAACCGTAAGAAACTGCGGGAGTTTTTATCGTCGGCTAGTGTGGTGCCTGTACTAACGGCCCACCCCACCGAAGTACAGCGCCAAAGTACCCTCGCTATTCATCGCGAAATCGCGAACCTGCTACCTGAACTGGATCGATCGTCAGCCGGTTTAAAACAAAAACGCCAGCAACAGCGTTTAGTCGCGCTAATCACCACCATGTGGAAGACGCGCCTGTTACGCCAGCACACCTTAACGGTTCTGGATGAAATCGATAACGCGCTGGCCTACTACCCCCACACATTCTTAAAAGCCATACCCGAGCTGTATCACGACCTCGGGCAATTATTGGCTGACGATGAGGCCACGGATGATCAAAACCCCTTACCGGCCTTTTTACGCATGGGCAGCTGGATTGGCGGTGATCGAGACGGTAATCCGAATGTAGACTCATCAACACTAGAACAAGCCCTACTGCGCCAAAGCAGCGTCGCCTTAAGCCACTACCTTAGTGAAGTAAAAGCCTTAGGCACTGAGCTGTCGATTTCTGAACTGTTAGCACCGGCCAGTGACGCCTTGATGGCCTTATCTGCTGCCAGCCAAGACAGCTCTCCCCACCGGGTCGATGAGCACTACCGACGTGCGTGTATTCACATTTACGCTCGTCTGGCAGCAACCAGTGTGGCCCTAACCGGACGCAATTTAGCTACCCGCCATACTTATACGGCAGCAGCCTATCAAAATGCGGCTGAGTTTCAACACGATTTAGACGTGATTGCTAAGTCGTTGGCTTACAGTCATGCGGCAGAGATCAGTCATTTGCGCCTACGCAGCCTGTTGCAAACCGTAGCCGTGTTTGGTTTCCATTTGGCCACCATCGATCTGCGCCAAAGTTCGGACGTGCACGAGCGCGTGAGCACCGAGTTATTCAAGGCGGCAGGCGTAGAGCACGAAGGCCGCCCACTGCAATACGATGCGCTATCCGAAGCGGACAAAGTAGCCGTATTACGTAAGGAACTCACCCAAGCCCGCCCGCTCGTGTCACCTTGGCTGCCCTATTCTGACGAAACACGCAGTGAGCTTGCGATACTGCGTTACGCTGCCGAAGCTCGCAAGCGCTTTGGTGCGCAGGCCATCGAACAAACCATTGTGTCGCACACCGAAACCCTTAGCGACTTGCTCGAGGTGTTAGTGCTGCAGCAAGAAACAGGCCTCATTGTGCCCGGACAACATGACGCACTACGTTCCGGCTTAATGGTGGTGCCCCTGTTTGAAACCATTCCCGACTTACAGCAAGGCGCCACCATCATGGCTGCTTACCTCGACCTCCCCGAAGTGAAAGAGCGTGTCGCCAATGCTCAAAATGGGGTTCA
>DATGRU010000075.1:0-3271 GCA_035303295.1 Paenalcaligenes sp. | reverse complement strand
AGGGCCGCTACGGCGCCGTCTACGCGCGCTTGAGCGACAAAGTAACGATTAACTTTTTAATAGAATAATAAGCAGGATTTATCATGGAACTCGATATTCGACAAATTATGGAACGCTTGCCTCATCGCTACCCGATGTTGCTGGTGGATCGGGTAATAGAAATGGTCCCAGGTAAGAGCATCGTTGCCATTAAAAATGTGTCGATGAACGAGCCGTTTTTTACCGGTCACTTCCCTCATCACCCCGTTATGCCAGGCGTGCTGATTATTGAAGCAATGGCTCAGGCGGCAGCGCTATTTTCCTTCGAGGATGATAGCGAAGTAAATCCATCAAGTCAGAAAATTGCCTACTATTTGGTGGGTGTTGATGGAGCACGTTTCCGTAAACCAGTCGTACCTGGCGACCAGTTGCGACTTGAGGTGGTGGCCGATCGTATTAGCCGCGCCATCTGTAAGTACTCAGCCAAAGCGTTGGTTGATGGTAAGGTAATTGCAGAAGCGAAATTAATGTGTGCTATTCGCGTACTGGAAGATGACGACGCATGAGTTTAATTCACCCTACGGCAATTGTTGCCGATGGAGCTAAGCTGGCGCCCGATGTCGAAGTTGGCCCCTACAGCATCATTGGCGAAAACGTAAGTATCGATGCCGGAACCCGAGTGGGTCCGCATTGCGTTATTGATGGGCACACCAGCATTGGCAAAAACAATCACTTTTATCGTTTTTGCTCTATCGGTGGCATGCCCCAAGATAAGAAGTATGCGGGGGAATCCACTCGCCTTGAGATGGGTGATAACAACACCATTCGTGAGTATGTCACCATCAACACGGGTACAGCCCAAGATGTAGGCGTTACTCGCTTAGGCGATGACAATTGGATTATGGCCTACGTGCACATTGCGCACGATTGTCAAATTGGCAGCCACACCATTATTGCGAACAGCGTGCAGCTGGCAGGGCACATCCATATCGATGATTGGGCCATTATTGGTGGTCTTTCTGCAATGCACCAATTTGTACGCATTGGGGCACACACAATGGTGGGTGGAACAAGCTCTATCCGTCAGGATATCCCGCCTTTTGTGATTGGGGCAGGGGATCCCTTTAAACCGGTAGGTATTAATTCCGAGGGGCTAAAACGACGAGGTTATACGCCCGGTGTTATTTCAGCGGTAAAAGAAAGCTATCGCTTACTGTACCGTCGGGACTTAAAAGTCGATGAAGCTATCAAGCAAATAAAAGCGCTGCAGGCTGATAAGCCGGAAGCGGCACAGTTGTTGCAACTGATGGTGGATTTCCTCGAGAGCTCTAACCGGGGTATCGTGCGGCCATGAGTTCATTGCAGGTAGGGATGGTTGCCGGAGAGCCTTCAGGCGACCTGCTTGCCTCTCGCGTTCAACGCGGGCTACTGGAACAACAGCCCACGATTCAACTTAGTGGTATAGGCGGCCCTGAAATGGTGGCCGCTGGTTTGAACGCTTGGTATCCCATGGATGCCTTGTCAGTTTTTGGCTATGTTGATGCGCTTAAAAGTTTACCCCGTTTACTGCGCACTTATTACGGCGCCAGAAATCGCTGGTTAAGTCAGCCTCCTGATGTTTTTGTAGGCATTGATGCACCTGATTTTAACTTGCGCATGGAAGCCGCACTGCGCCAAAAAGGAATACCTACCGTTCAGTTTGTCAGCCCGTCAATATGGGCTTGGCGCTATGAGCGCATTCACAAAATTCGTGAAGCAGTCTCCCATATGTTGGTGCTTTTTCCTTTCGAAGTGGATATTTACGAAAAAGAAGGGGTGCCCGTCACATTTGTGGGGCATCCGTTAGCACAAAATATTCCAATGCATCCTTGTGCTGACGAGGCGCGTGCACGTTTAGGCCTAGCGCCAGATGCAAAGGTATTGGGCCTTTTGCCGGGTAGCCGAAGCTCTGAGATAGCAAATTTAGCGCCTCGTTTTTTGCAAGCCGTACAACTTCTTCAACGCGAAGATCCAGAGCTGCAGGTTCGGGTTCCGATGGTAAGTGCCGTTCGTCGAGCCCAATTTGAAGCCGTATTGAAAGAACACCCTGTAAAAAATCTACAGATCGTCACCAACGAGGAAGGCAGGGTAGCGCAGCCGAATCAGGCTGAGCGACGTCCTGTCGCGTGGGACGTGATGGAGGCCAGTGATGCATTGCTGATAGCAAGTGGCACGGCTACGCTGGAAGCTGCTTTGTTTAAGCGGCCTATGGTTATATCGTATGTGCTGACTCCGTTAATGAAACGTATTATGGCCTGGCAGTCTGGGCAAGAGCGACCTCTACTGGATTGGATTGGTTTGCCCAATATTTTGTGCCAAGATTTCGTCGTGCCGGAGCTCTTGCAAGAGCAGGCCAACCCTCACGAGCTAGCCGAGGCTTGCCGTACGGCGCTGCACGATGAAGGTTGGCGTAGCGGTGTCTCACAGCGCTTTTATCAATTGCATGAGTCGTTGCGGGTCGATACGCCTCGTATCGCCGCAGACGTTATTTTGAACGTAGCACGTGAATCCTGAAATTGAATCTTTACTACAGCAGTACGAGGTGGTGGCCGGTGTAGATGAAGCCGGTCGCGGGCCGTTGGCTGGCCCTGTTTTTGCTGCAGCGGTTGTGTTGAATCCGCAGGATCCTATCGAGGGCTTAGTCGACTCAAAAACGATTAGCCCTAAACGCCGAGAACAACTTGCCGTTGAGATACGAGGTAGAGCCTTAGCGTGGTGTATCGCCAGCGCGAATAAAGATGAAATTGATCAGCTCAATATTTTGCACGCAACCATGTTAGCAATGCAGCGAGCGTGTGATGCATTGCCCATTACGCCGCAGATGATTCTGATTGATGGCAGTCGGGTGCCCGATTTACTTCCTGCTCCAGCAAGGGCTGTTGTTAAAGGTGATTTACATGTGGCTGCGATTTCTGCTGCATCCATCTTGGCAAAAACAGCGCGCGATGCAGCGTGTTTAGAAATGCACGAGCGCTACCCTGAATATGCTTTTGACCAGCATAAGGGTTACGGAACCGCTTTACATATGGAGCGTTTACGGGAGCATGGGCCTTGTCCAGAGCATCGTTTCAGTTTTGCGCCTGTCAGACGTGCAGCCATGAACACTTAAAGAGCTAAGGCGCTATGATCCAGTCTCGTGATAATCCTCGCTATAAACGTTTGCAACGAATCGCTCAAGGAAAGCGACCTGTTGGCGGTGGCGAACAGCAGCTATGGCTAGAGGGTATACATTTGTGCCAAAGTTGGATTGAAC
>DATGRU010000074.1:0-26566 GCA_035303295.1 Paenalcaligenes sp. | reverse complement strand
ACTTAAAGCCAGTGCTGCCCGCGTGTACCAACACATTGAGGCCTTGATCACGCAATTGCTCGGCTAACACGGAAGCCTTACGTTGCGCTGCATCACCTTGATGCACCATGTACACCTGACATTCGGGTACCGCTGTATCTTGATTTTGTTGCGAACATAAATCAAGTAGACGCTCTACACCAATAGCAAAGCCCACCGCCGGCGCTGGCTTACCACCTAACAATTCAATTAAGCCATCGTAACGACCGCCACCACACACAGTGCCTTGGGCTCCTAAGCGATCGGTTACCCACTCAAATACGGTAAGGTTGTAATAATCGAGTCCGCGAACAAGACGCGTATTCAGGGTATAGCTGATGCCTGCATCGTCAAGGCGCTGGCACACCCCGCGGTAATGAGCTAAGGACTCTTCACCTAAGAAATCAAACAGTTTCGGGGCAGAATTAGCCATATCCTGCATAGCTGGATTCTTGGTATCAAGCACTCGAAGAGGGTTCGTATACATACGACGCTGCCCTTCTTCATCGAGGACATCCTTGTGAGCCTCCAAGTGTTGCACCAGCGCTTCACGATGTGCTGCGCGCTCGTCGGCTTGGCCTAAGGAGTTAATTTCCAATCGAATATCGTTCAAGCCCAAAATCTTCCAGAGCCTATTTAGCATGATAATAAGCTCTGCATCGACGTCTGGGCCGGGTAAACCAAGCGCCTCGACATCAATCTGATGGAATTGTCGATATCGCCCTCGCTGCGGCCGTTCGTGTCGGAACACAGGCCCCATAGAATAAACGCGATGTGGCCGATCGTAGAGCAAATTATGTTCGATCGTTGCTCGAACAATACCTGCCGTGAACTCAGGACGCATCGTAAGCTTGTCGCCGTTTAGCGAGTCGGTAAAAGAATACATTTCTTTTTCGACAATATCCGTAACCTCGCCAATTCCCCGCGCAAAAAGCTGGGTATGTTCAAGCACTGGGGTACGCATATTTCGGTAACCATAACTGGCTAGCCACTGGCGTACTGTTTCTTCTAGCTGTTCCCACTCTGCGCTGGCATCGGGAAGAATATCTTTCATGCCCGTTAAGGCGCGAAGCTTTTGAAACGACTGCGTCATAAGAATTCTTTATCTGTTTTTACTGTTAGCCCCACAATGGGGTTCAAGCTTGTTGATGTCCGTATCGACGTTGTACGTACTTCAGAACTATTTCCTGAAATTCCTGAGCGATAGTATCGCCTTTTAAGGTAACAATGCGTTCGCCGTCAACATATACCGGCGCTGAAGGCACTTCCCCTGTACCCGGCAAACTGATGCCTATATCAGCATGGCGGCTTTCTCCAGGACCATTGACCACGCACCCCATTACTGCCACATTCATCGTTTCCACACCCGGATATTGCGTTTTCCAGCGTGGCATTTGCTCGCGCAAGTACCCCTGAATATCGTTAGCCAGCTCTTGGAAAACGGTACTGCTAGTACGACCACACCCGGGACAAGCCACCACCATGGGGGTAAAAGCCCGAAGCCCCATCGTCTGCAAAATTTCTTGTGCCACGATAACTTCGCGCGTACGGTCACCACCCGGCTCGGGTGTGAGGGAGATACGAATAGTATCGCCTATCCCTTGTTGCAACAACACCGCAAGCGCCGCAGTAGAGGCGACAATCCCCTTACTACCCATACCCGCTTCAGTTAAACCCAAATGCAAAGGGTAATTGCAACGAGAAGATAAGTCTTGGTAGACGGTAATTAAGTCTTGTACATGGCTGACTTTGCATGACAGCACAATATTGTTTGGCGACAATCCGAGCTCTTCCGCACGCTGTGCATTCGTAATGGCGGAAATCACTAATGCATCGCGCATAACAGATTGAGCATCCCAAGGCTCAGCCTGCTTACTGTTATCGTCCATCATTCGAGCCATCAGCTCGTGATCCAAACTGCCCCAGTTCACCCCTATTCGAACGGGTTTATCATAACGACAGGCAACCTCGATCATTTTGGCAAAGTTGTCATCACGACGTTTACCGCCACCCATATTGCCTGGGTTAATACGGTACTTGGATAAGGCCTGTGCACACTCTGGATAGTCAGTTAAGAGCTTGTGGCCGTTGTAATGGAAGTCGCCCACGAGCGGCACATTGACGCCCATACGATCGAGTTGTTCGCGTATCGCGGGTACTTCTTTTGCTGCTTCAGGTGTGTTGACGGTAATACGCACCAGTTCGGAACCCGCTAAGGCTAGCTCTTTTACTTGTATAGCCGTAGCAATAGCTTCAGTGGTGTCTGTATTCGTCATGGACTGCACCACAACGGGAGCACCACCGCCGATAAGCACCTTGTGATCACCCCATGCAACCTGCACGGAACGGGTTGCAACGCGAGGGCTGGCCCCTACCCGTTGAGGAGCGCTACTAGCAAAAGGCAGGATAGATTGTGTCATGATTTCAGATCTTTAAGCCAATCAAACAAAAGCCAAGACTCGGGTATCCAGCCTCGGTCTAGCGCGTAAAACAAAATAACCAACAACAAGACGCCAATAATAAGAAACCAACCCCATGCTTTTTGCTTCGGCTCGGCATATAGAGGCATATCTGCACCATTCGCCCACGACGCACTTGTGCGTCGGGCTATGGGTGGCATTGGAGCCGTACCAGCTTGTTGGTCTAGCATGCTGAGCACAGCCTGTTCGTCGGCGTTTAACAGTCGAGCATAGTTACGAACCATACCCCGCAAAGCCGCCCCCTTAGGCAGACGCGCAAAGTCGTCGACTTCTAAAGCCTTAATTTGGGCCGAAGAATACTTTATGCGTGTCGATACATCGGCAATGGTTAAACCGCGAGCTTCACGTAACTGGCGGATAAACGCGCCAACTTGAGCGAGTGATGGATCACTGACGTTAGTTGTGTCAGTTGAGCTCACATGCGTCATCAAGACTCCTGCTTTAACAAAATAGCCGCTCTTTCAGGCATGCGTTGATCAATACGGGTACGATCGCGAATATCACCCGCCAATTGGCCACAGGCTGCATCAATATCGTCGCCACGCGTTTTACGCACAGTAGTCACCACGCCACCGTCCATTAATAACTGGGCAAACTCACGTACACGTTGATTCGATGAGCGTTTCAACCCAGACTGAGGAAACGGATTAAAGGGAATCAAATTGAATTTGCACTTCACTTGACGTGCGATATCTAAAAGTTGCTTAGCATGCAAGTCGGTATCATTAATACCGTCGAGCATAATGTATTCGAAGGTGATGAAATCGCGCGGCGCATGTTCGAGGTAACGATTACAGGCATCGAGCAGTTCGCGCAGTGGGTGCTTACGATTTAACGGCACTAACTTATCGCGCAATTCGTCATTAGGTGCATGCAGCGAAACAGCCAAAGCCACTGGACAGTCTTGTGCTAACCGATCCATGAACGGCACTACACCCGAGGTAGATACTGTTACCCTACGACGTGACAAACCATACGCATCGTCGTCAAGCATGAGGCGCAAGGCAATCAACACTTGATCGTAGTTGAGCAAGGGCTCACCCATACCCATCATGACCACATTGCTGACCACACGCTGGGATTGCGCTGAAGCTTTGGTATCACCCTCAATACGAGAGCTGTCAGGCTCTTTCATGAGCTCACGGCGCACGTGCCAAAGTTGCCCGATAATTTCAGCAGCACTTAAATTACGATTAAAACCTTGATACCCAGTAGAACAAAATGGGCAGGCAACCGTGCATCCAGCCTGACTCGAAATACACAGCGTGCCGCGATCGTCTTCTGGAATAAATACGGTTTCAATCGAGTTGTTTTTACCTACATCAAACAGCCATTTGCGGGTGCCATCGGCAGAGCGTTGCTCATGTACGACCTCTGGGGCGTAAATAGAGCAATGCTCTGACAACTGCTGGCGAAACTCCCGCGCCAAATCTGTCATTTGCTCGAAATCATCCACCCCCCGTTGATGCATCCAACGTTGTAATTGTCGGGCGCGGAACGGCTTACCGCCCCACTGCGCTACCAATTCGCGAAGCTGCTCGGGGGTGTGGCCTAATAAATTAACGGGGGAAGTGGCAATATCGGACATAAAACACATTAACGGCGCGGAAAATTAGCGCAGTTTTAACAATTAGCGGCTGTAAACCTGGCTAGATGGGAAAAAGTATGCGATTTCAACTGCTGCGGTTTCTGGTGCATCGGAACCGTGCACAGCGTTCGCATCGATACTTTCGGCGAAATCGGCGCGAATCGTGCCGGCCTCAGCTTCTTTAGGGTTCGTTGCACCCATCAGCTCACGATTTTTCAGAATGGCGTTCTCGCCCTCTAATACCTGAACCACGACTGGACCAGAGATCATGAACTCGACCAAATCGTTAAAGAAGGGACGCTCTTTGTGTACAGCGTAAAAACCTTCAGCTTCGGCACGCGACAAGTGCGTCATGCGCATTGCAGCAACTTTCAGACCTGCTTGCTCGAAACGGGCAACAATTTGACCGACAACATTCTTTGCAACAGCATCAGGTTTAATAATAGACAGAGTGCGTTCAATAGCCATGTAGAATTCCAGAATAAACTAAAAGTGTAGTCGTTCGTCCTATCTGTAAAATAGGAAAACGACCGATTAAATAGAAGCGTTGTTTTTATCAATAAAAACAGTCACTTTTACTGCTTTTACGGCAACCTAGTATTTTACCATGCCCACGAAGTGTCGCAGCATCATAAAATGAATGCTTTTGTACCTTATTTTTGGCACACCAACGCGACACCCTTGCGAAACCTGTGCCACCATCATTTGCATCACAATGACCAAAACATCTTCCAACCTTAGTCCGGAACAACTCGCAAAAAGTTTCGAGCCTAGCGAAATTGAAGCCCGCTGGTACGACCAATGGGAACGCAGCGGCTTTTTTAATAGCGGCCAGCACGTCAAACCCGCTGACGGTTATCAAAGCAAGCCCTTTGTTATTCAGTTTCCCCCACCTAACGTGACAGGCACCCTGCACATGGGACATGCCTTTAACCAAACGATTATGGATGGCTTAACACGCTACCATCGTATGCGTGGGGACGACACCGCATTTATTCCCGGCACAGACCATGCAGGCATTGCCACACAAATTGTTGTAGAACGGCAATTAGACGCTCAAAACATCTCGCGTCACGACCTTGGTCGCGAACAGTTCGTGGAAAAAGTCTGGGAATGGAAAGAAAAATCCGGCAGTGCCATCACCGAACAGTTCCGCCGCTTAGGCTCGTCATGTGACTGGAGCCGCGAATACTTCACCATGGACGACACAATGTCTAAGGGTGTAGCGGAAGTCTTCGTGCGTCTGTACGAGCAAGGCCTAATTTACCGGGGAAAACGACTCGTTAACTGGGACCCCGTATTGGGCACGGCCGTTTCCGACCTTGAGGTGGTCAGCCAAGAAGAAGACGGCCACATGTGGGAAATTCGTTATCCCCTGACCCGCCCTGTTCAAGGCCTAACGCATTTAGTCGTTGCAACCACTCGCCCCGAAACCATGCTAGGTGACGTGGCAGTGATGGTTCACCCAGAAGACGAGCGTTATAAGCACCTAATTGGTGGTACCGTAACCTTACCGCTGGTCGGCCGCGAAATCCCTATTATTGCTGACGACTACGTAGACCAAGAGTTTGGCACCGGCGTGGTGAAAGTAACCCCCGCCCACGACTTCAATGACTACGCCGTTGGCCAGCGTCATAATCTTGAACTGATCAGCATCTTAGACTTAGATGCCAAGATCTCGGATAACGCACCTGAAGCTTACCGTGGGCTTGACCGTTTTGTCGCTCGCGATCGCATTGTGTACGACTTAGACTCGATGGGCCTACTGCAACAGGTCAAGCCGCACAAACTGATGGTGCCACGAGGGGATCGTACCGACACCGTGATTGAACCCATGCTGACAGACCAATGGTTTGTCGCCATGAGCAAACCTGCGCCCGCCGACACTTTGCACCCCGGCAAAAGCATCACCGATGTTGCGCTTGAAGTCGTCGCTGACGGCCGCATTCAGTTTTACCCAGAAAACTGGACCAACACCTACAACCAGTGGCTTAACAACATCCAAGACTGGTGTATTTCCCGTCAATTATGGTGGGGTCACCAGATTCCGGCTTGGTACAGCGAAGACGGACAAGTTATTGTGGCCCGCACCGAAGACGAGGCCCTTGCTAAAGCCAAAGCCCAAGGCATTAACGGACCACTACGCCGAGATGAAGATGTGCTGGACACATGGTTTTCGTCGGCATTAGTTCCCTTTACCGATCTAGGATGGCCCGAACAAACCGCTGCACTTGAGAAATACTTACCCTCAAGTGTTTTGGTCACAGGCTTTGACATTATCTTCTTCTGGGTCGCTCGCATGGTCATGATGTCGATGCACATGACCGGTAAAGTACCTTTCCACACGGTATACGTGCACGGACTCGTGTGCGATATGGAAGGTAAAAAAATGAGCAAATCACGGGGCAACACCATTGACCCGGTCGATTTGATTGACGGCATTGATCTTGACTCGTTAATTCAAAAGCGCACCACTGGCCTAATGAATCCACGTCAGGCGCAAAGTATCGAGAAACGCACACGCAAGGACTACCCCGAGGGCTTCCCTGCCTACGGCACCGATGCACTGCGTTTCACCATGGCTGCGTATGCCACCTTAGGCCGCAATATTAACTTCGACCTAAAACGCTGCGAGGGTTATCGCAACTTTTGCAATAAGCTATGGAACGCAACACGTTTCGTGCTGATGAACACGCAAGACCACGCCCTCAACGACCCGCATAGCAACGTAGAACTCTCCGTTGCCGACCGCTGGATTATCAGCCAACTTCAGCGCTTAGAAAGCAACGTTGACCGTGGCTTTGCCGAGTACCGTTTCGATAACATTGCCAATTCCATCTACCACTTTGTTTGGGATGAGTATTGCGATTGGTATCTAGAACTCGCCAAAGTCCAAATTCAGCAAGGAAATGAGGCACAGCAAGCTGGCACTCGCCGTACACTCATCAATGTATTGGAAGCCGTACTGCGTCTGGCCCACCCTATCATTCCCTTCATTACAGAAGAGCTTTGGCAAAAAGTGTCGTTGGTCGCTGGAAAGCGTACAGCAGAGGAAAGCGCCAGCATCAGCCTACAATCCTACCCTGTGGCCGAGCCTAGTAAAATTGATGAAAATGCTGAAGCAGCGATTGAAGAGCTTAAGGCACAGGTGGATGCCATTCGTGCTCTGCGTGGTGAAATGAACCTATCACCCGCTGAACGAGTGCCCCTCTTAGCCCAAGGCGACTCAGCCGTGTTAGAGCGTAACAGCCCTTACCTGCAAGCCTTAGCCAAACTCAGCGGCGTTGAACTACACAACACCCTACCTGATCTCGGCGCGCCGGTTCAGGTCGTAGGCAGCACGCAGTTGATGCTGCACGTAGAGATTGATGTTGAAGCCGAAACACAGCGCCTCAACAAAGAGATTGAACGCTTACAAGGCGAAATCACTAAGGCGGAAAACAAACTAGGCAACAGCAGCTTCGTAGAACGCGCCCCTGCAGCCGTTGTTGAGCAAGAGCGCACGCGCTTAGCGAACTTTGCTAGCACGCTTAGCAAGGTTCAAGAACAGCTAGCGCGTCTTAGCAACTAACAGCGAAAAAGCGCTACACCTCGCTAACGTCGAAACAAAAGGCCGGACACATCTAAAACGTGTTCGGCCTTTTTATTTAATCGCGCAAGCATCAACCTACATTGCTTATACGCGATGGCAAAAAATGGGCTACTCTACTCGCCCTTTAGCTGCTTAAGAAAACGCTCATCCGCTTTAGTTAGCAAACCCTGCTCGCGAGCGCGATGCACTAAGTCGGGACGACGAGCAGCGGTAATACGCAAAGACTGCTGCCTTCGCCACTCATCTATACGCTTATGATTGCCTGATAGCAAGACCTCGGGCACCGTTGTACCTTGGTAGCTTTCTGGCCGAGTGTAATGGGGGCTATCAAGTAACCCATCGTTTGTGTCATGAAAAGAGTCTTGGGCCGCAGAGAGCTCGCCATTAAGCGCGCCCGGCAGTAACCGCACTGCGCTATCGATCATTGCGGCTGCAGCAAGCTCACCACCCGACAGCACAAAATCGCCCAGCGACCACTCAGCACTTACGCGCGCATCAATAAAGCGCTGATCAATGCCTTCATAACGCCCACAAATAAAGACCGCCCCCTCGCTACTCGCTAAAGTCTGCGCCATTTGCTGAGTAAACACCTTGCCTGTGGGGGACAATAAAATAACGGGAGGAGTCGACTGTAGACCAGCCTGCTCACGAGCCTGAAGCGCATCGTCAAGCGCTGCATCCAAAGGCTGCGCCAACATCACCATACCCGGCCCACCCCCATAGGGGCGATCATCTACCGTACGATGGACGTCGCTAGTGTAATCACGAGGATTCCACGTGTGTAAGCCCCAAAGGCCTTTTTTTAGTGCACGCGAGCTGACCCCATGCTCTGCCAGAACGGAGAACATATCGGGAAATAAGGTGAGAATATCAACACGCATACAAACAGCCCCTATGGTGTCTAGCCCAAACACTGAGCAGCACACCAGCAATGATTAAGCACCTAGAGCTTCAGCAAAAACGCCTAAGACTCAACCGGCCAGTTGCTGTCTAAACGACGCTGAGTAAGGTTGACCGTATGCACATGCGCTTCAACAAACGGTACTAATTCTGTTTGGGCGCGGCCTCGGGCATTCAAGCTAGGCTGAAAATCTCCGGCCTTGTCTAGCTGCCCCCGCTCTACTTCTAATACAGCATGAGCACCATTATCGAATACATTCACAACGCGGCCCAACAAGAGCTGTTGCCCACTATTTTCGCCGTAAATCAGACAACCGATAAGGTCGACCCAATAGTATTCGTCGTCGCTGGAGGCCGGAAAATCAGCGCGCGAGACCCATACTGTATGGGCTTTTAGCGGCTCTGCTTGATCGCGGTTATTAAAACCGTCGAATAGGGCCACAACCGTACCACTGTGCAATCGCGATTGCGTCACAGTATAGGGTTGTACAGACGAAAAAGCGCCCGCCTTGTTCAAAGGCTGGGGCGCTTTTAACCACCACCGCTTTACTGCACGTAAAGTATCACCACCCGAAGCATGGGGTTGGACTTTCACCCAACCACGCACACCATAAGCTGAGGCCACACGCCCAAGTTCAACAAGATCGTCTGGAACAGTGAGCATTTAACTTCTGAGGGTGTCGAGTAATGAAAACGCGCTAGCGAGTATTAAGCAGCAGTGTCAACTTTCTTGGCGTACTCTTTAACTAGACGCGCTACAGCTGGCGACATTTGTGCACCACTGTTTGTCCAGTATTCGATACGATCCAATTGCAAACGTAGGTTTTCTTGGTTCTCACCACCTACGGGGTTGTAGAAGCCCAGACGCTCAATAAAACGACCATCACGACGATCGCTACGGTTGGCGGCTACTACTGTATAAAACGGACGCTTTTTCGAGCCACCACGGGCCAGGCGAATTACCACCATTGATAATCCCTTTTTGTTAGGTAAAAGTGTAAAACGAAAGATTTTACCACCATCTGCGTGAAATCGGTAACTTTAGTTAATTGCAGGGGCAGTAAACACGGATAAAACAACATTCCAGTTAGATTCGGACTAGCGGCGTTGCAAAAAATGCACGGCCACCCCGTCGTTCTCTTCCTGTTTAATCAAGGTATTCCCCGTTTGACGCGCAAATGCCTGAAAATCGGTAATGGCATGCGTATCGGTGGTAATCACCTTGAGAATTTGTCCACTTTCAATTTGAGCGAGCGCTTTTTTCGCTCGCAAAATTGGAAGAGGACACTTCAAACCCGAGGCATCAACCTCAAGTTGAAATTCAATGGTATCTGAGTCGGTCATTTACTTCATCCTTAAGCCAGTTTTTGCTCGACCCATGCTTGAACCGATGCCAAAGCATTAGGTAACGCGGCCAAATCAGAGCCACCGCCCATCGCCATGTCGGGGCGGCCACCGCCTTTGCCGCCTACCTGCGCAGCCACATGGGATACTAAATCGCCAGCTTTTAGCTGCGAAGTTAAGGATTTACTAACACCACCAACCAAACTAATTTTATCATCAGTGCTGGTGCTCAGTAAGACAATCGCTGTTTGCAACTTATCTTTAAGCTGATCCACCAGATCACGTAACGAACGGGCCTCAACACCGGGCAACTCAGCCACCAATAACTTCACGCCGCCATCTAGCGTAATGGCCTGATCAACCAAGCTTTGCCCTGCCGACGCAGCAATTTTGCCTTTAAGCTGGTCGCGCTCTCGTTCGAGCTCACGCAGTTGCGATTGCAGCTGAGTAATACGCGAAACCAATGCGTCGGGCTGCGTTTTCAACAACGACGAGGCATGTATTAAGGTGTCGTGCGTTTGAGAAACCCAGTTTAGGGCATTTTCCCCAGTGATTGCCTCAACACGACGTACACCTGAAGCGATACCGCCTTCAGAAATGATTTTGAAGAGACCAATGTCACCCGTACGTGAGACGTGAGTTCCACCACACAGTTCACGCGAGAAGCCAATGTCCAGCACGCGCACCTCATCGCCGTATTTCTCGCCAAACAACGCTACCGCCCCACCCTCAACGGCTTCATCGTAAGACATCATTTGCGTCAATACGGCGTTATTGGCCAGAACCTCTTGGTTCACAATACGCTCAACCTCAGCGATTTGCGCGGCCGTCATGGCACTATCGTGCGCAAAGTCAAAGCGCGTTTTCTGCGCATCGACCAAGGAACCCCGTTGCTGCACATGCTCGCCCAATACCTGTCGTAATGCTTTGTGCATTAAATGCGTAGCAGAGTGGTTACGTATGGTTTTGGCACGCAGTTCAGCATTAACGTGGGCAGCCACGGCATCACCTACACTAAGGCTGCCGGACTGAAGTGTACCTTCATGACCAAACACATTGGTTTGAATCTTTTGCGTGTCTTCAACAACAAACTGGGCCTGATCATTACTAAGTAGACCAGAGTCCCCCACCTGACCACCAGACTCGGCATAAAACGGTGTGGCATCCAGTACAACCACAGCCTGTTGGCCCGCCTGCACTGATGAGACTGAAGCCCCTTCTACGTACAACGCCAATACGTTGGCTTGCAGCTGTAACTGCTCGTAGCCCTCGAAACGTGTTTCAGCACCCTCGTAAGATAGATCAACAGCTGCTTTAAACTTACCCGCTGCGCGCGCCTGCTCACGCTGACGCTGCATGGCTTGCTCAAAGCCTTGTAAATCAACCTCGACTTGCCGCTCTCGGCAAATATCAGCGGTTAAATCTACAGGGAAGCCGTAAGTATCGTAAAGCGTAAATAACGTTTGCCCATCCAGAGCCTGCCCCTGAGGCAAAGCAGCAAGCGCCGCATCAAGAATTTTGATGCCATGCTCTAGCGTTTCGATAAAGCGCTCTTCCTCTTGCTTAAGCACTTGTTCGATACGACTTTGTTGCGCGATAAGCTCGGGGTACGCATCACCCATTTGCTGAACCAATGCCGCTACCAATCGGTGGAAAAACGGCGTGGTTTTACCCAGTTTGTGTCCGTGACGCAAAGCACGACGAATGATGCGACGCAGCACATAGCCACGCCCTTCATTACCGGGGATGACGCCATCGGTAATTAAAAAGCCGCAAGCACGAATATGGTCCGCGATCACTTTTAACGAGTTATTGGCTAAATCAGTGCACCCTGTTTCGCGGGCTGCAGCAGCAATTAAGGCCTGAAATAAGTCAATTTCGTAATTCGAGTGCACATGCTGTAATACAGCAGCAATGCGCTCTAAGCCCATTCCTGTATCGACACAAGGACGGGGTAAAGGGTTCATGGTGCCGTCAGCAGCACGATCGAACTGCATGAACACCAAGTTCCAGATTTCAATATAACGATCGCCGTCTTCTTCAGGTGAACCGGGAGGTCCTCCCCAAACGTCTGGACCGTGATCGTAAAAAATTTCAGAACACGGGCCACAGGGGCCTGTATCGGCCATTTGCCAGAAGTTATCAGAAGCGTAACGCGCACCGTGGTTATCGCCTATGCGCACAATGCGTTCGGCAGGAACACCGATTTCCTTGTGCCAAATATCGTAGGCCTCATCGTCTTCTTGATAAACCGTAACCCACAGCTTTTCAGCAGGTAAGCCATACACGGTGGTGAGCAGTTCCCATGAGTACTTGATCGCATCGTGCTTAAAGTAGTCACCAAAACTGAAATTTCCCAGCATCTCGAAGAACGTATGGTGCCGAGCGGTATAACCTACGTTTTCTAAATCGTTATGCTTACCCCCTGCCCGAACACAGCGCTGTGACGATACAGCACGGCGATATGGCCGAGTTTCTTTACCTGTAAAGACATCTTTGAATTGCACCATACCCGCATTCGTAAACAGCAGGGTTGGATCATTACCGGGCACCAACGAGGCCGACGGCACAACCTGATGAGCACGAGATTCAAAGAATGAAAGAAACTTCTGACGTATTTCGGATGTCTTCATTGAAAGCTGTGAGATAAAAATAAGTAACCACTCATTATAGTGATAGTTAGTCACTACGCCTAACCCGTAAACCTGCCCCATGTGCTATTTACGACAGCACCATACAACTTGGGCCTCTGGCGCTAGCCAAAGGCCCATATTATGCAACAGTTTACTTACTTGCTAGGCGTGTAGGGGTGGTGTTCGACCCAATGTTTCGCAATATCTACTCGACGGGCCACCCACACACGGTCATGACTTTGCACGTAATCAAGGAACTTCTGTAGACCCTTAAAGCGTGATGGACGACCAATTAAGCGGCAGTGCAACCCAATGGACAGCATTTTAGGTGCTTCTTCGCCCTCTTCATACAACACATCGAAAGCGTCTTTCAAAAACTGAAAGAAATGCTCACCTGTATTAAACCCCTGTGGTGTTGCAAAACGCATATCGTTCGTATCAAGGGTGTAAGGCACGATCAATTGCGGTTTTACGGTGCCATCACTAAGGGTAACTTCATCCCAGAAAGGCAGGTCGTCGCCATAGTTGTCGGAGTCGTATAAGAAGTTTCCATTTTCGGCAACCAACCGGCGTGTGTTAGGGCTGTCACGGCCGGTGTACCAGCCTTCGGGGTGATGCCCGGTAATAGATTGGATCACCTCGATACAGCGTTGCATGTGCTCAAGCTCGATCTCTTCAGGCATATCTTGGTAGTGAATCCAGCGATAACCATGACAAGCAATCTCGTGGCCTAGCTCAACAAATGCCTTGGCTAACTCAGGGTGACGCTCTAAAGCCATACCCACACCAAAAATAGTCAGCGGCAGACCACGTCGTTCGAACTCTCGCAAAATCCGCCACACACCTGCGCGGGAGCCATATTCATAAATAGACTCCATTGACTTATGGCGGTCGGGATAGGCAGCAGCACCCACGATTTCGGACAAGAACTGCTCGGAAGCTGGATCCCCGTGTAACACACAGTTTTCGCCCCCTTCCTCGTAATTCAGAACAAATTGCACCGCAATACGTGCCTTATCGGGCCAGTTAGCATGCGGAACATTGCGACCGTAACCAATGAGGTCGCGCGGATAATGCGATGTGTCGGACATAACGTCTCCTAAGTACGCTGAACACTAAAAGCTTGCCAGGGGTCTGGCTCTGCTTCACCATCCAGATCATTAATACGATGCTCGCACGCTTGTAAATGCTGCGTCATCGCTTTTAATGTCCCATCTCGATCGAAATGACTCAGTCGATTCAGAATATCCTCGTGCTCAAAAAACGAGCAGGCACGCTCTCCAGGGGTGTCGTGGTACGCAATAATCAACGAGGTGCGCGCGCAAAGCATGTGCATTAGCTCGGTTAACACCTGATTATTCAAAAGCCGTGCCATTTCTACGTGGAAAGCATTCGATAAACGAATCCAGCTTATACGTTTTCCGCTCTCATATGCTTGCCGTTCTCGGGCTACCATGTCGTAGAGCGTTTTTAATTTCTCGGGTAAATCGGGCAGTCGCAGCAACTTATCGATAATTAAGCATTCGACATCTCGTCGAAGCTCGAAAATATCTTCGGTTTCTTTGCTGTCTGGTTGCCAAACAAAGGCCCCTCGATTTGCCTCCAAGCTGACGATCTTATCGTGAGCCAATGCGGCTAAAGCACCACGCACTACAGTGCGTGAGCACGAGAAGATGTCGCACAGGGTGGTTTCAGTTAGCTTAGTGCCAGGCAGTAAGCGTCGATCCATAACGGCATCGAAGATTTCGTTGTAGACGCGCCCTACATCGGTGTCTGGCTTGGAACCCTCGAGTAACGAAGATGCTGATGGCGCATCAGTATCCACGTGGCTGTTGCCATACTGATTAATCTTTAGCATGAAGTATCCTCGTTAGAAACCTTGACAATTATTCGATATCCGAACAAAATCGTCAACATAAATTGTCAACAATTTGATTTTGGGGCAAATCCCAGCGCACTGATCCTTGCACCGCTTGCCCCACGGCCGGTTCCCAAAACTGGGCTCGCTGGAATTTTCTTGTATTTACGGAAACCAAAAACCGGAGACACAAATGGGAAAACTCTCTACCCACGTTCTTGATACTACGCATGGCCGTCCAGCCCAGGGCGTAAAAATTGATCTCTACGCAATCAAAGACGGTTCGCGCACGCTTATTAAAAACGCACAAACCAATAGCGATGGGCGCTGCGACGAACCTCTATTGCAAGGGGACGAAGTTCGCAAAGGATCCTACGAACTCGTCTTTCATGCAGGCGATTACTTTGCTGCTAAAGGTCTTAACTTGCCCGAGCCGCGTTTCGTCGACCAAGTCTCGATCCACTTCGGCATTTCCGAAGACGGGGGCAGCTACCATGTACCGCTCGTCGTTACACCTTGGTCATGGTCTACCTACCGCGGTAGCTAATTCCAATAACTCTTTCCCAGATAACACATAAAAGACGTTCAATAATCAGAACATAAGGATAATCATGGAAGCGTATTTATTGGAATTTGCCAACTTACTGCTGCGCTGGCTACACGTCATTGCAGCCGTCGCTTGGATTGGGGAATCGGTGTATTTCGTTATGCTTGACCGCAGCTTGCGCCCACCTAAAGGTGAGGAAAGCAAAAAACGCGGTGTGTTTGGCGAAATGTGGGCGGTACACGGTGGTGGCTTCTATCACAACCAAAAGTACCTCACCAACCCAGCTGAGCTGCCTGACGACCTGCACTGGTCATTCTGGAAGTCTTACACCACATGGCTGTCGGGCTTTGCACTGTTCGTATTGCTCTACATGAGCAAACCCACCTTCTATTTGGTGAACCCAAATAGCCCTTGGGAGTGGGCCGCCAACATGAGTGGTACCGAGGCTAATATTGCCGCTGTACTGTTCCTGATTGCTGGCTGGGTGGTTTATAACGAGCTCTGTAAACGTATTAGCCCCAACATGACTCGCGACGGCATTTTAAGTGTCGCCGTGGCCATCATGATGGTTGTCGTGGCGTACTTAAGCACTCAGATTTTCTCTGGCCGTGCCGCATTCCTAATTACCGGTGCCGTAATGGCCACCAGTATGTCGGCTAACGTATTTTTCTGGATCATTCCTGGCCAACGCCGCATGGTTAACGACTTGAAGGCAGGTCGTAAACCTAACCCACTTGATGGTAAACGGGGTACTCAGCGTTCGGTGCACAACACCTACTTCACGCTGCCAGTGGTCTTACTCATGCTAAGCAACCACTACTCCTTCACTTACAATAGTCCATACGCATGGATTATTATGTCGCTGTTTATCTTCTCCGGCGCACTGATTCGTCAGTACTTCGTGTTGCTGCACAGCGGACAAAACAAGTTGGGCTACCCCGTAGCTGGCGTACTCTTGTTAGTCATTATTGGTTGGTTAGCCGCCCCCGCGCCGCGCCCTGCACCCACCGCAGCCGATGATGCCAACAAAGTTACTTTGGCACAGGTACAAGAGATCATGGATGCCCGTTGTATTCAATGTCATGCTGTGACTCCAGAAGGTTTTGGCTTTACCGCTCCGCCTTTAGGTATGCTGCTAGACAGTGAGGATCAAACCTTATTGCACGCGGCCGAAGTGAAAAAGGTTACCGATAACCATTACATGCCTTTAGGTAACATCACACAAATGACCGAAGAGGAACGTGAAATGATTCGTGCTTGGAGCGGTACCGCTGATTAAGGCGCATCACAATCCAAACCTTATTCACACTTAAGTTCGTTAAAAACCCAGAAGTCATTTCAGGCTTCTGGGTTTTTTATTACTTAATTCACGGGAGTGCACGCATAGGTTAGGTAGGTATCTTCAGGGGTACTGCCCCCGACCCCTATACGCACCGAGTCAAACCCACTTGGACAGGTACAACGTTGTGTATACGGATTAGGCGTATGGCCCAACACTGGGTGATAACACTGACCACTGGCTGACGTTGTAAACGTCCCACCACTCATCGCACCCATCGCTTGCCACACATGGTGGCTGGTACAGATCAATAACGTATTGGCATGAATATTACGGCCCAGTAGGCCCGGTGTGGTACATGCACTGCCCGACAACACGGCGTTGGCAAGTGATAAGCCTTTAAGGGCATGCGTTACTTCTGCAACCCGAAGCTCTCCTGCAATACTGACATGATGCTGAAAATCAGGATTTCGACGGTCACGAACTTGTAAATAATCTAGCCCCAACATATCTGGGCTAATCACAAACCCCAAACTGCCTACGGGTAGTGGCTGAACGTCGGGATGCGGGGGATTCGTTAACGCCGACAGCACTGAACTAATGGTCATCGGTTGCTGCAACGTAACAATAAAGCCCGCCGCATTCGTGTTCAGGCGCCAATAAGCAAAATCATGATGGCTTGTTACGACTGCCGGAGCCCATACGATTCCGTATACCGCACAAGCACTCGGGCTGCATTCGCTGGGAGCCCACACCCGCAACTGCACCTGATATTTATGCCCCACTGCTAGGGAAAAATCACTCCTTAAGTAGCCAAGGTTTTTTAGCTCTAAAACAGAGGGCTGTTGTGCTTGGCTTACACCCGCCACGCGATAATGGGGATCAGAACCTAAGGCCGTGCCATGATCATTAAGATAGGCTTTAAACGCCGTGTGCACATTGCCCATCCATAAGGCCAACGCTTGTATACGTAATTCTGCATGGCGCTGATTAAGCGCCGACACAGCATAACCAGCCATCAATACAAGCAAGCTAATCACTACAGCCAATTCAATAAGTAAAGCGCCTCGTTGACGATGCACCGCCTGAGTAGGCGCCAACCGTTGAGTAAGCACCGAGAGCACATGGCGCCACTGATGCCCCAAGTAAGCAGAGAAATGCATAATAGCTGCCGTACATCTTAACCAGCGATAAAACTAAAGGTATTCACGGCCCCTCTGCCACATGCAGACTTAGCAAGTAAGGCGTTGTACGTCACACCATCACCTTTCACCACCGTCGCAGCACCCGTGCCAGCAGAAATTTCGATATGGTGACTTACTCGCTGGAGTACCGAGGCGATGCCCGGACACGCTGCATGGTGTACTTTATCCAGACTTAAACGATAGCGCTCCCCCTGATCGACGGGTTGCAAGCTAATCTGCCCATCGTTGCCTAAACCGTGCAATACGCGTGTACTGGCTCCTTGCCCTCGTACATCCAACACACCACTTTCAGTCACGTAATAACTAAGTGTAGTCACATCGACCTGCTGATACGGACTTGATGTTGATGTAGGTGCTGCAATTTCATTATTCAGCATAAATCGAGCAAGCTCTTCAGCAACTTTGGGCACTCTATTTTCAATGACATAGTTCGTAATTGCAGGCACCGCTATCACCGCCAGCAACAACACAATGGCCGTTACTAACGAAACCTCAATCAATGAAAAACCTGATTGAGCAGATACGGCTTGAGGCAATACTTGTTGATCCCGCACCGTCGACACCTTACGCCCGCTCGATAACGCAGGAACGGTAATAGCTTGGTCAAACCCCGACATAAACACTTCTCCAATAATGAACACACAAAAACCGAGTCGTCTTCCAGTACTAACTCGAATGAAATAACAGTAAACCCGAGCGCAGCTCGTCAATTGCGACAAAGTGCCAAAGACCTAAACCCAACAGGGCGAACACACTGCCAACCAATAAGCACCATTTCAAAATCTGGCCGTAGCGACTCAAACTCTGTAGCAATTGCTCTTGTAGGTGTAGAGCGGTTGCTGCAAAAGCCTCTTCTAAGCCCTGTGCGGCAGTGATATCACCGAAATACCAGCTTTCACTTCTGCTTAATACGCCATGACTAAAGGCACTGTGAGCTGGCTCCCCGTCGCGCAAACGTTGTCTCAACTCATGCAAGCGCCACGATAACCACTGATTCGCCCCCGGCTGGATGGCGCTTAAACTTGTGCTTAAGCGCTGCGTTCCAGTTTGCGCACGCAATAGAGCACAAAGCAGCGCAAAAACCCTGAAACCTTGGTACGTGCGATAGCCTCTCCATGGCTGCACATTTTCTAATGCATTACGCACCGCTCCAGTCAGTCGTGTGAAGCTAAAGCGGATCATGCCTAACGCAACGATTGCACCTAACCATAGCCACACCCCAAAGCGGCTAAGGTAATCAGCAAAGAGCAGCAGCCCGCGACTAAAAACGCCTAAATAGTCCTCAGGTAAGTCACCAAACGCCGCGAATACCTGCGGCACGGTAAATAACGGCACGGCTGCTAACATCGCGCTAAGAATGACGAAGCTCACCAATCCGGGCCCAGCGACGTATAAAACAGCCTGACGAATCTTCTTTTTGGTTTCCAACACCTCGGCCACTTGGCGAAAGGCAGCAAGCAACGCTAATTCACCTTGATTTTGCGCCGAACCGATCAACGCCAAGGTATCGCTGTCACAACAGTCAAACCAGGTGGCGACTAAATCCCCACCAGAAAGCTCGTAACGTATGGCCCACTGCTGCGCAAGTCGCCCTCGCCAATGACGAGTGCCATAACGCGTTGCATCCAACAAAAAGATATCGCGCAAAGTGCGACTGCCTTTAAGCTCTGTGAGCATGTGGTGCAGATACGAAAAATAAGGTATTTGATGTTTTTTAAACTGATGTCGATCAGCATGGGAGCTTGCCTTCCAATCACGAGCACGACCTCTGCCCGATCGCGCCTTGGTGTTAACAAAAACACGCTCTAACTGCCTACGCATGCTGCCACCACCCCCCGATGCGATGTTCTAAATCGAATGCATCAATAAGGCCGACGTTGCACTTCTGTAAACCCACTGACGACAAACTTCCTGACTCGTAGGTAAGCGCGGCGTTGAGTGGGGTGCCATGAAAATTAGGACTGTTCAAACGCCCTCCCCCAAACATCTCGATAGAACGCAACCACTCCTGATTCGTTTGGGGATTTAAAATTTCCGCTACTACTGTGCGGCCAGCATAGCCGTTCAATTCAGGAACGCTCTCTCGTCGGCAGTGCGCACACCCTTCCATATTCCGTACATAGTTAGCGTGTGGATCACCACCTGCTCGTTCAAAATCAGCCATCCACGCTTGTAATGTCGGACGCTGACCCGCACGCAGCGGCAGCCACGAGGGATACGTTGTTAACGACAACATAGGTATCGCGCAGGACTGGCACAATGTCGAAACCAATAATTGATGAATCAGTAATCGAAGAATGCCGGGCGCAGCCATGAGCTGACGCGATACACCAATAAAATCGGAGGCCAGCCGCTGAGGTATTAATGCGGCCGAGGCAGCGTGAACCGTGGAATAAACCCGAACTCCTGACGAAGCTAAGTCACTAAAAGCCCTTCCCGTTTCGTGATCTCGTATTTCTCCTAGCAACACATCGGTCATAGCTGAACGCTTTAAGGCCCGTAGCTTGGAGGCAAAGTCTTGATGGGCCTCTATTGAAAGGTTGCGCGATAGCGAGTTTTGTACTGCATGCGGGATACGCTGTTCGACTGGATCCTCGACGGTAATCACCTTACGCCAAGGTGGCAATGCCGCTACCAGAGCTGCTAGGGAGGTGGATTTACCCGACCCCACCACACCAGAAAATAGGATGGCTCCCCCATCAGCGAGCATTGCCTGATCGATTTCCAACTGTTGTGCAGGGCTATAGCCTAAAGCGGAGATACAAGGAATCGGGGCATCATCGCCACGCACTAAAATACGTAAACAAACACTGGGCCCTGTATCAGCAGCCAGTGATGCCCAGCGCAGCACGACCTGCTGACTATTTATTTGGCACTGTAGACTACCTTGCTGCTCAGCATGAGGATCAAAGACTGCACCATTTCCACCCTCGATATTCATCCACACAACGGATAACATCGCCGTCACCATGGAGGTGCTCATACCTTGCAGGTGCGCAGGGCGCACATAACGGCCATCAATCGTAAAACGGATATCTGCGTAACGCTGCTCGGACAACACATGAATATGAAGATCGCTAGCCTTTTGCTGTACTCCCCATTGCACAAGAGCTAAGAACGCCCCATACAGCTCGCCCTGATCCCAGTCATGCACAGCCTCAAACACGCCACCCCCTTGTGCTTGATGACGCGTAGAAGCGTGAAACTGTCGTGCTAAGGACACCAATTGTGTTTGATGTAGTACCAGACGGGCCGGGGTCGCTAAATCATATTTAGCAGCCATGACCCGAAGCATTTCTACGACGTAGTCACTTTCTGCATAATCGTGAACACAAAGCACCGCAGCACGGTGATTCTCAAATAACACAGGCAACATCTGTTGTTGCATCTGCTGCACACCCAACTCATCACCTAGTGTGCGTTGAATCCGTGCTTGAAGCGCCTCTATTTGATCGTGGTTATCCACGACCATCACAGAATCGCTCCAGTGCCCACCATCGGTATGCATTTGCGTCTGGCTCTCATGGCGTCGGAGATCCCACATTACAGCTCCTCCTGAACGAGTGAAGCATGCAGACATTGCGTCAGTGTTTGTTCAAGATGCCTCAAGGTGACGCACTGCCGATCCATACTGACCAAACGAAACGCATGCCCTGTCATGGCATGCCCAATAGGAAACTCTTGATCGTGAATGTACAAGTACGTTGCGCTATCAGACCGAAACTCGGCCAATAAACGCTTTCCTACCCCATAGATGGCTCGCAACTTAGGCGGTTCGACCCACGTCTCGTTTTGATCAATAGCCACAACAGGGGCCTCGGTCACGTGAGCGCTTACTTGGGGTGCGCGCAAAGTGATAGTGTCTTCTTCCACCTTAAACTCAAACGGATCAGCCCCAAAAGACTGCCGTGAATGATCGTCTACGACGACAGGCAAAGCATGTTCAACTGTTTCACTGGCGGCATTGGCGCTAGGACCTAAAACCAAATGCCATAGGCAAGCTCCCAGCAGCGTACAAAAGCCCGCACCTACATAGAGCGGATAACGACCCCGTTGCCGAGGTAGCTGTTTTAGTTCGGTTACTTCGGAACAATAGCGATGTAGACTTTCTAAAAAGGCCTCCCCATCGTCTACATACTGAATTTTTAGCTGCGGACTACTGACCGTTAACGCCTGTACTGCCTCGCGAGCTTGAGCGGGATCGTCAAAACATTGATCCCCCTTTAAAAGTACCGCTCCGTCACTTACCGCTAACAGCAGCACATCGCCAGAAACCAGCTGCAGCACCACTGCCATAGCCTTATTACCTGCCATCGCCGCCAAGCACGCCGCTGCGCTGTGATGCGACAATAAACCGCGCTTATCAATATTGGACTGAGCGATAGCCCCAAAACTTTGAAACGTGTCGCCACTTACCACGTAGTGACTTTGCTTGGCTAAATGCGCTGCGTTAATCAATCGGCTAAGGCCCGAGGAACCTAATAGCACCTGCCATGACAACCCAGCATAAAGCACGGTTTCTGCCCCCATATGCGTGATACAACGCTTATCCATTAGTCAGCCCCCTCTTCCACCTGCGCTGTCAACAAAATCACGGTACGTAATGATTTACTTTTATGTTGATCCGCACCGCCAAGCATCAACGGTGCACCAGGATTTAATCGTCGTTCATGACCGATGTGCTCAGATCGATCAAAGCCAGAAATCAACAACGGCTTACCGGGGTCAAGAATGACGTGTTGCACCATACCGGCCCCTTCCACGGTTAGCTGCTGCACAGCCATTGCTTGAGCCCCTTTGCCCACTTCGGTCATGGTTAGAGGCTGAGCTGTCGTATTGTCGTAGGCCAATGACAACATGATCTGCCCGTCATCCAATGCCTCTGGAATAAGGGTGAGCAGCGACCCGACCGTTTGTTCTCGTTGACTTACTGAGCTGGAATAATTGGTGGATCCGCCATAACCAGTAGTGGGCACACTTTCAACTTTATCGATGTAGCTAAAGGTCGTGCGCAGTGCATGGGTAACCGGCCGTCGGTTTAAACTCATCACCGGTACTGTATTTCGACGCACGACTGTACCCAGCGTACTAATTGCCGAGACCACTGCTTCACTACTCTCAAAATTGCCCTGACCCAGCGTGAGACCTGCGGAGTACGCTGAGGTTAAAGCAGCCTTCGGTGCTAATAACGATGCAGACCAACGCGAGTTAGTAAACAAGGCACCCCAACTTAGCGCTGTCTGGCTGTCATCCTGTAGCTCTACCGTCAACTCTTCAAATAACAGCCGCACCCGCCGGCTCAAATTTCGATTCTCACGTTGAATGTATGCCGCCACTTGCTCAAGCACGTCTGGCGTATCGACTACGAGTAAGGCTGAGCTAGCGCCCGGCAACGCACTAACTTGACCCATTCCAGTTAATAGGGTCTCGACTCTGGATCGCACAACATCCATTAGTTCATGCTCATGGCTTTGCATATGCGTGCCTGACTGGCTGCTGAACCCTTCTTGCGATGAATTTCCTGCCCCTAAACTGGCTTGTGCACCTGAGCGCAAAGACAAGCCCTTCAGCTCAAACACGCGAGACTCTACTTTGTAGAACTCAATCCCATTCTGATACTGACGCCAATAAATACCCAATTGCGCACAAATACGATCCAAGATACTCGCTAGCGGTTCGTCTACACCATTGAGTTGTATTGTTAAGGGCTCGGCCGAACCAATAGGCATGGTTTGACGCGAGGCACTTCGGGTGAAATGAGAGGGAGACAATAAAGCCTCGGGCTGTACGCGCACGGGGAGCTGGGTCGCAACGCTAATTTTCTCAGCAATATCGTGTAGATCTAATCGTTGGTCACCAAATACCAAGGTGGTATTAATATGGCGCCTTAGGGGTAAAGGTAGCGTTAGATCACGTGCTAAAGGCTCGGCTCGCCCCACAACCCAAGGCTGCTCAACAAAGGCATCTGATTCGTTAAAACGTTGGTCTACACGTTGGTAGAACGCGTATTGCGCCTGGCTAATATGGCTGGCTGCATGACTAGCCTGCTTATCGAGATCTTGCAATCGTTCGTGTACGCCACAAGCACTTAACATGCCAGTAATGGTGATTAAACACAGCTTTTTCATGACAACACCTCGTCACTTGCCAGTGCTTTAGGCGCACAAGGTTGACTCAAACGAATCACACGTAAAACCTGATTGGAGTAAAAACAAGGTTTAAGCGGATGGGTGCCTAATTGGGTACTTGCAACAATGGTTTGCACGGCATCGGTAAATTCGCCGTCGAATTTGAACGTAGCCGTGATGGGCAAATCCACATCAACGGCCCAATGCTCTGCTTCAAAAGTCCAGTAGTGCTCTTTAGCCCATCGACTGAGGGTTTGGCGTAAGTTCCGATCGGCGGGTTCGGCAGTAAACGACTTCACTTTCTCTGGCGCAGAGCTAAGATGCACTGCAGGCTCCGAGACAAGCTTTGCTCCACCCTGTACATCGGCTATATCATGCTGTGTCGAGGATGCTGTAGGCTCAATGCGTAATGGGCCATCAACAGACACAGGCAATGCTGTAACCACCGTATTGTCTGGAGAAGGTGATTCAGTAACCGTAGTTTCAACTGGACTTTCTTCCACCTGAGTCGCGCCGCTCATTAGCCCTGTGTGCTCGTTGAGCACTATGCGCTGACTCGCTTCTTTGGTAGAGGATTCAACATTTTGCGAGACCGCAGCTTGAATCAGCAACTCGGACTGAATAGCGGCTCGCACTACCCCTTCACCCCTCTCCTGATAAGCCCATGCACTTTGACCATCACGCTGAAAACGCAACACGTCAGCACGGCCATCAATGACCCAATACGAACCATGCTGACGTAATTGCACTGGCTCTGCCGCGGACAATGTCATACGCGCCACATCCGGCGGAAGCTGTCCTGCCGGAAACTGCAGCCATATTTGGTCGCTAGAGTTGAATACGTGAAGTGGCGCACTCTGGACATCACCGACTAACTGCCACTGAAAACTGAACTGGTTAGACTCATGGCTTGAGGCCATTGGCCCTGAGCCATGCCACCACGATGTGTTATTGGGTGCAGCACAAGCACTCAGGCCCATACACACGCCTAACACCACCGAACCTCTAAACATGCTGAAATCCCAAAAAAAATAGCACTCAATAAACTGAGTGCTATCTTCGGATAGTCTGGCACGGCGCGCCAGACTGGGATCTACGAATGGAGGAACTTATCGCTACTTCGTGTTAGCCAACTTATTCGCCTGTGTAGCCGCTGTTTGCAGCGCGGTCATAGCGGGCTGTTTGCCCTCAAGCGCTGTTGTTAACGTTTGCTGGAACATGGCACGAATCTGATGATAGTTTTTTACCTTAAAGCCACGAGTCGTGTTTTCTGGGTTCTGGGCATAGGTAGCGACCAAGCCTTGCCACTGACCCATATTACGATAATATCGATCCTTAGTTTCCGCAAACGCCGCTTTAGTAAGCGGCAAGTAACCGGTAGCTTGATACCACGATGCTGCGACAGGTGTAGAGGCCAGCCATGTCATGAACTCAGTCGTTGCTTTGTCCTGCTCTGCATCATGCCCCTTTGTAGCCCACAAGCCAGAACCGCTAACAAACGGGTTACCTGGTTGCGCGGTCACTTCAGGATAATACGGTAAACCTGCCAACGAATAGTTCACTTTTGCATCGTTGCTTAGCTGCCCAATATTGCCAGAGTTAGATAGCAAAACGGCACACTCACCGTTAGCAAAACGTTCCACCGACTGATGGCCGAACTCGGGACCCACCATAATTTCACTGCGCACCCAACTAATCATGGTGGAGAGATGGCGGATATACATCGCATCGAACTCAAAGCCCGTTTTACCTTTAGGGCCACCCGCATAGAACTGCTTATTCACCGCAGCTAAATTTTCGAGGTTAATCGAAACAGGTTGATCAGAGGTTAAAGGACAGCGACGAGAGCCATTGTTCGCCAATGTAACGAGCTGCGCTTGTAAGTCGTGCCATGCGCGAGCGGGTTCTGCAGGTGATAAGTCGGCTTTCTTAAAGGCGTCAACGTTATAAAACATAACGGGTATTTCAGCCATTAACGGCAAAGCCACCATACGCCCCTGCGTATCATGCATAAAATTGTTTGCGGCTGGTAAGAACCAATCGCTAGTTTTAATGCCGGATTTAGCAAGCAAGGTATGCACCGGTAGCACGTAGGCGCGTTGAGCCACATCGTCCATGCCCGACATTTCACCCATCTGAAATAAGTTTGGTCGTTTCTTATCGGCTGCTGAACTTAATGCCTGATCAAGCGCTTCAGGGTTTTTAAAAGCGCGTAACTGCACTTTTGCATCGCTCTGACTTCGGTTGAAATCAGATACTAATTTTTCAAAGGTTTTTTTGTTGTGATCGGACAGAGAATGCCAGACCTGCACCTCGGTCGCAGCCCATGCTGCACTACTGGCGCTTAGGAATAAGGCCGTACCCAATAAAGGCAATAACGTACGGGATACAGGAAAATAGCGGGGTGTATTCATGAACGACTCAACGCAAAAAAGGAAACTCTGCCTCAGGTTGGCGTCCGGCGATCACATCGGCCAACGCTCGTCCCGAGCCGGCCCCTAACGTCCACCCTAAGGTGCCATGACCTGTATTCAGATACAAGTTACGGATTTTAGTTTGGCCAATAAGGGGGATATTGGACGGGGTTGCAGGACGCAAGCCCGACCAAAACTGCACATTATCAAAATCGAGCGCACTTGGGAATAACTCTTGCGCATGTTTAACGATTGAATTGCAACGTTTCGTATTCAACGAGCGAGAATAGCCACTTAATTCTGCGGTTCCCGCTACACGCAAACGATCCCCAAAGCGTGAATACACTGTTTTATGGGCTGAATCGCTTAAGCTCACCATCGGCGCAGCTTCATCGTTTAACACCTTAAACGTAGCAGAGTAGCCCTTAGCAGGGTACACCGGGCACGCCACCCCAAGTGGCGTTAACAAACGAGAAGAGTAGGCTCCTAAAGCGACCACGACCGCATCAACCTCAAGCTCGTGATAGCTACCATCGGGTTGAATTAGCTCTACGTGAGTTACCTGCCCGCCCTCTGCACG